>NZ_CATVYQ010000065.1:0-8152 GCF_958348295.1 uncultured Holdemanella sp. | reverse complement strand
ATAACAACGCTTAGGATTTTCACCAAAGGCAGCCTTCATCGCAATTGGATTTTGAATTGTCATTTCATCAATACAATTTCCTTTTGTCTTATACGCAAAGAAAGTTCCACCAAGAACGTTAGCACTACCAGGACCAGCAGCAACTGTAGTAACACCACCTTTTAATGCAAGTTCTACGGTTTCATCCATTGGATTACATCCATCAATACCACGCATGTTTGGTGTGATTGGATCTGTGATTTCGTTGACATCATCACCTTCAAAGCGAATGGCTGTTTCTTCCATGCCTAAGTGGCAATGACTTTCAACTAAACCAGGAAATACAAAGAGTCCATTTAAATCTTGTACTTCTTCATCTTTTGGATTTAAATCTTTTCCTACTTCTGTAAATACACCCTTATCGATTCTAAAATCTCCTACAAAAGGGTCTTGTTCCATTGTATAAATGGTTGCGTTTTTGAATAACATATAATCACCTCTACGAGGTATTGTAACATGCCTTGAAAAAAATTACATATTAAATGTAAAAAATTGAAATTTGTCTTTCCGCATTGCATTTTATATAATGATTTAGGTGAATTTATGAAAAAAGTAAAAAGAAAAGTGAACAGAAAAAGAATTATAATTGTAGTGCTGATTCCGCTTATTTGTATCGCATTATTGATTGCGAATTTTACTAGTATTCGATTGAGTATTAAAGGATATCATAAAGAGGATAAAAAGGTTGTATTAAAATTAGAAAAAGATGATATCAAAGATATCTTGGACTATGATCAAATTATTGATATTTCGAAGTGGAATAAAGTAAAAAATGATTCGCACTATTTATTGTATGACAAGTATTACAGGGCTTCTAAAGAGAGTGTAAAGAAAGTTGTTTATTATATTGATTCTTACTATGAAAGAATGGAAGACTTAAATTATTTGGGCTATACAACGGATGTGTTATTTAATAATTCGGATATATATACCATTTCAAATTTGGATACATTGATTTCAGCAAGTGTACCTTATAAAAAGGCAAAGAAATATTTGGCAATTAAAGGTGCACAAATCAAAGATATCAAGGAATATGTGGATTCTGGATTAAAGCCTTTAAAAGCTGTATTAACCGTTTCTTATCCAGGCATTGATTCAAGTAAGCGTGATGATCGTACATATACAATTGAGGATCCTGCAAATATGTTGGTTTTAATTAAAAATGGTTTTAGTGTACCAAGCGATTATGTACCAAGCGATTTAAGAGATGTGAATATTCCATATGAAAGTGAAGTTGGACAATTAAGGGATGAAGCGGCAACTGCGCTTGAAAATATGTATAAGGATGGTTTGAAAAAAGGTTATAGTATTGCGATCAAGAGTTCATATCGTTCTTATGAAACACAATTAGCTGTTTATAATGAATATTTTGCGATGTATGATGCGGCTTATGCGGCAAGCTTAGTTTCGACTCCAGGATCAAGTGAACACCAATGCGGATTGAGTGTGGATCTAACAAGTCAAAGTGTATTGGATGGAGAATATGGAACGTTTGGAGAATCACCAGACTATGATTGGGTTGAAGAAAATGCCTATAAATATGGATTCATTTTGCGTTTCCCAGAAAATGCAAGAGATAGAACGGGCGCTACTAATGAGCCATGGCACTTTAGATATGTAGGAAAAGAAGCAGCTAAAGAAATTCATGATAAAGGATGGATCTTAGAGGATTATATTGAACATCATGGATTTGCATATAATTTGCGTTTGAATTGACGAATATAAAGGAATTAGTTTAAACTAACTATGGTGATAATTATGTGGTTAGGATTACTAATTCCTTTTTTTGGCACAACTTTAGGTTCAGCAGTTGTGTATTTTATGGAAAATAAAAATAATGAACTATTGTCTAGATGCTTTTCAGGTATTGCCTCAGGTGTCATGGTGGCTGCAAGTATTTGGTCTTTATTGATTCCGGCAATCGAACAAGAAAAGGATATTTTGATCATTGTGCTTGGTATATTCTTAGGCGCTTTATTACTACTTGTTTTAGATTGTATTGTTCCTCATATGCATCCTGGAACAAATGATGAAGAGGGAAAAGAATCACATCTTAAGAAAACGACAAAGCTAGTTTTTGCGGTTACTTTGCATAATATTCCAGAAGGTATGGCTGTTGGTGTGGTATTGGCGCAAGCTTTAAACACACAAAATTTGTATTCCGCTTTAGCTTTATCCATTGGGATTGCGATACAAAATTTTCCCGAAGGCGCCATTTTATCTTTACCCTTAAAGAGTAATGGATATTCAAAACATAAGGCGTTTTTGATTGGTGCATTATCGGGTATTGTAGAACCAATATTTGGCTATATCACAATCTTATTTTCAAATTGGATTTTACAATGCTTGCCACTTTGTTTAAGTTTTGCGGCAGGCGCTATGTTGTTTGTGGTGATTGAAGAACTGGTTCCGGAAATGGCACAAGGAAAACATTCGAATCTTCCAACAATTTCTTTCTTGTTTGGATTTTGTATCATGATGGTGTTGGATGTAATTTTAGGATAAGCTTTCAATTTTTTCAGAAAAGAGTTAAAATTATTTTACATTATGTAGAAGACCAATATGGAATTCTGCATTTTCTTTTGGAAAGGGTGAAGGCGTTGGAAAGCACAGATTTATTAAAGGGAAGCATATGGAAATCAATATTGATATTTTCTTTACCATTATTGGTTGGAAATTTATTTCAACAATTATACAATACAGTAGATTCGTATGTGGTAGGAAACTTTGTCAGTTCGCATGCCCTTGCCGCCGTAGGACAATCGACTTCCATCATTAATATGTTAGTTGGATTCTTTATGGGATTATCAACGGGTGCTGGTGTTGTGATTGCACAATATTTTGGAGCCAAAGAAACAAAAAAGATGCAGGATTCCATCCATACATCTTTAGCTTTAACTTTAGTTTTATGCGTCTTATTCACAATATTGGGTATTGCTCTATCTAAACCCATCTTAGTTATGATTGGTTCTCCTAAAGAAGTTTTACCTTTGGCTGTAATTTATCTTCAAATCTATTTTGCGGGCGTATCCTTCTCGTTAATTTATAATATGGGCGCCGGAATTTTAAGAGCTTTGGGTGATAGTAAAAATCCGTTGATCTACTTAGTTGTATCGAGTTTAGTCAATATTGTATTAGACTTTGTGTTTGTGATCTACTTTCATTTAGGTGTTGCCGGTGTGGGTATTGCGACAACACTTGCACAGCTTGTATCCGCTATTTTAGTCATGCATGAATTGATGCATACAGATAAAGATTATAAGGTATATATTTCTAAGATTCGTTTTTCAAAGCCAATTCTCTCAAGAATTATTTCAATTGGAATTCCGGCAGCCCTACAAAATAGTATTGTTTCTTTTTCCAATGTAATCGTACAATCGTATATTTCTAAATTTGGTTCAGCAGCTGTTGCAGGATATAGTACAACTACAAAACTAGACGGTTTCTTGCAGCTTCCAATTCAAAGCTTCTCGATGGCTATCACAACGTTTGTGGGACAGAACTATGGAGCTCAAAACTATAAGCGTGTAAGAAAAGGTTTATATACAACACTATTGATGTGTGAAATAATCATCGCATTAGGAGCCTTCTTGATTTATACAAATGGAGAGTTCTTAGTCGGATTATTCTCACAAGATAAAGATGTGATTGTAGCTGGTGTGACTATGATTTCTGTCTTTGCGCCAGGCTATATCTTCCTTCCTTTATCCCATATCACTGCAGGTGCCCTAAGAGGTGTTGGTTTATCGAAAATACCAATGTATTCGATGATTTTATGTTTCGTTATTTTAAGACAAGTCTATTTATTTGTGGCAACACAATTTAGTTCAGAATTAATTACTGTATTCTTAGGTTGGCCATTGACATGGATTGTAAATGCAGCACTATTGATGGGGTATTATCATATATATTCAAAAAAACTAGTAAGAGGCGATATTTATTAATCGTCTCCTTTTTATACCCTTGAACAGTAAATTCTAAATGGGTATAATGGGTATAACAGATGGTAGGTGAAGAATTATGGATAATGAGAAAATAATAGAGCGTATTGCTGAAATTGAGCGTGAGATAGCTGTTTTACCGGCTGGCGGCGTTTCTAAAAAGAATGTACATGGTAATATTTATTATTATCATAGAATCACTCAGAATGGGAAGCGAATGGAAAAATATGTAAAAGCTGAAGATGTTGATGAACTTAAATCGAATATTGAGAAAAGAAAAAAATTAGAAAAGGAATTAAAAAAATTAAAACAATATATGCCTAAAGAAAAAAATCTTGATTTTAAGACAAAGGTGATTGTTGGTAATAGACTCAAATCTTTAGTTTCTATTACACGAAACTATAAAAAAAGAGAATGTATTCAAATACTTAGAGATTATATCTTCAAAGATATAGACGATAAAGTATTCATATTATATGGATTAAGACGAACTGGAAAAACCACATTGATTCGTCAGATTATTTTAGAATTGTCTGAATCTGATTTTAATAAAGCTGCGTTTATTCAAGTTACATCAAAAGATTCTTTATCCGATATTGATGAAGACTTAAGATTGTTAGAAAAAAATGGATATAAATATGTATTTTTGGATGAAATGACATTGATGGAAGATTTCATTGAAGGCTCCGCTTTATTTTCGGATATTTATGCAAGTAGTGGAATGAAAATTGTTCTTTCTGGAACGGATTCGCTTGGTTTCGCGTTTTCTAAAGAAGAACAATTATATGATCGATGTATTATGCTACATACTACATTTATACCCTATAGAGAATTTGAAAATGTACTTGGTATATATGGGATTGATGAGTATATACGTTATGGAGGGACAATGAGTCTTGGTGGAATCAATTATAATGCGAGCACACCATTTTCAAATATTAAGGATACAGAAGAGTATATTAATACTTCGATTGCGAAGAATATCCAACATTCTTTAAAGATGTACCAATATGGGGGTCATTTTCGTCAGCTTTTAGATTTATATGAAAAAGGAGAGCTTACGAATGTGATTAATCGAGTAGTAGAAGATATGAATCATAGATTTACAAAAAGTGTTGTGGAAAGAATCACTGCCAATAATTTGTTGGGGGATAGAGTGGACTCATTAAATCTAGATAAGGTGACTCTGGGAATAAAGAATATGCTTGATATTTTAAATAAGGAAGAACAAAGTGTTGATATTAGTGATGTGCATATGACTCAAATTAAAGAGTATCTGGCGATATTGGACTTAATAAAAGAAATAGATTTAGAATATTTACCAGAAGTAAACCAGAAGAGTAAAATTATAGTGGTTACACAGCCTGGTTTAAGATATGCACAAGCCGAAGCTATTGTTGAAAATCTTCTTTTAGATGAAAAGTTCCAAGAGTTAGATATCCAAAAAAGGACACGTATTTTAGAACGTTTACTTAGTGAAATTCGTGGCAAAATGATGGAGGATATAGTTCTTTTGGAAACAAAACTCGCAAAAAAAGATAAACATGTCTTTAAATTGCAATTTCCAATTGGTGAGTTTGATATGGTTGTGCAAGATCCGAAAACATTATCATGTGAAATATATGAAATAAAATACAGTAAGGAACGAGCATGTGAACAATATCGACATATAAATGATGAAGAAAAGTGTGCGATGACGACACATCGATATGGCAATATTACCGGAAGGTATGTGATTTATCGTGGAGAAAATACAGAGATGGATACGATTCAGTATTTAAACGTTGAAGATTATTTAAAAAGTTTGTAGGGATCAAATTGAGGCGATATTTATGAATCGTCTCCTTTTTTTGTATACCAAAACATGATATGATGGGTATACCAATTATATAGGGAGAAAAGAGTATGGATAAGGATAATATATATGTACTTCGCGACATAGATTGTTTTATGTCGGTTACAGAAGCGATTCGTGAACAAGGTTTAACTTTAGAAAATCGTATTATTGAAAAGAAAGTGATTGAATCCAATTACTATTTGTCGAAACAATTAAATGTGCCGTTGGCTACTAAACTCTTCTATTTATGTCGAGTTCGATATGTAGAAGGGATCGCCCAATCCATTGAAAAAACGTATATTGAATATTCGAAGGTGGAAGGACTTGAAGAATATGATCTTGGGAATACATCGTTTTATGGGCTTTTATTAAGGGAATATGGTATACAGGTTTATGAAACACAAGAAGAATTATTATTGGTGGAGGCAAAAAGGGAAGAAAAAAGATTATTAGGATTAGAAGGAAAATGCGAGATTTTATTAAATCGTGGAACTTCTTATGTTTCAAAAAATGATCATGAGCCTTTTGAATATTTTGAAATGTCAAGTCTACCAAGCTTTTATAGATATAGGAGTGTGTCAGAAATATGAGTGAAAAACCAATCTATGTACAACTGATGGACAGCATCAAAAAGAAAATTCAGGATGGACAACTTCAAGTCGGAGATCGTTTAGTGAGTGAAAGAGAGATGTCCGAACAATATGGAATCAATCGAATGACGGTGCGAAATGCATTAAAAAAACTACAAGAAGAAGGGGTTATTAAAACAAAAAGAGGCAGTGGAAACTATGTTGCGAAAGTTCCATATGTTGAAGAAAAACTAGAATTAGGTCGTGCCGGTGTTTATTCATTGAGTGCGCAGATTCGTCAAAAGGGAATGAAATCGAGTCGTAAAACACTATCTTTGACAAAGATAAAGCCTAAAGATAAATTAAAGGAAGTTTTTCCAAATGAAGATCATATATATGAAATTATTCGTTTGTCTTATATCAATGATGAGCCTTATGCATTGCAGAAGGTATATATTCCTTGTTCTAAATTCGAGGATGCAGAGCGTTTTGATTTTGAGAGCTTTTCATTATATGACTATATGGATGATTTAGGACATCGACCTAGAACTATGGTTTCTTATTTGCGCATTGATTCTTTGCCGATAGAGTATCGAAAATATATGGATATTGAAAGAAATGTATTTATTTTTGATTATCATGGCTATGATGAGAATCGTGAATTGGTGGAGTATACAATTTCATATCATAATCCAAAGTATTCATCATTTAAATATGTAACCCAAGGGTTGAAGTTTAGAAGTCAATAAATTGGTATATAAGTATATCAGAATAGAGGTGTCTAATTGGTAGATACCTCTTTTTTTTGCGACTAATATTGAATTGGTATACATGTGTGCCAAAGAAATTGTTGATATTGGTATATATACATGGTATAAATGAATTAGGAAATGGTATTAGATATATACCAATGTCATTAAGGAGGAGAGTAATATGACATTTATTCAAGCGTTATTAATCGGCTTGATTGCCGGTCTAACCGTTTTGGATGGAAACTGGTTAGGTGAAGCTAAATTCCGTGAACCTGTTGTTACTGGATTCTTAGTTGGTTTAGCTTTAGGAGATGTTACGAAAGGATTGAAGGTTGGTGCAGAATTACAACTTTTATGGATGGGAGCAACTGGTATTGGTCCTACAGCTCAACTTGATATTGGTACTGGTGGAACAATTGGTGCAGCTGTTGCGATTATGACTGGCAAAGGTGCTGAAACAGCTATTCTATTTGGTGTTCCAGTTGCAGTTGTTATGCAGTTTATTAACACATTACTAATTGCTTCTTATTCTGGATTGATGCACAAAGTAGATAATGATATTGAAGCAGGTAATTTTAAGTCAATCGCATTGACTCATCATTTCTGTAACTGGGCAACATTCGCATTATATTCATTAGTTGCATTTGTAGCTATGTATTTTGGCCATGGCGTAATCCAAGCTATCGCAGATGGACTTCCTGCATGGGCAAATGCTGGATTAAACGGTGTAGCTGCATTGCTTCCTGCATTAGGATTTGCGTTATTGTTGAACATTATCTTCGAAAAAGATTTAACACCATACTTAATTATTGGATTTGTTCTTGCAGCATATGCAGGTCAAGCCATCACTATGGTTGGTATCACATTGATCGCATTCGCAATCGCAATGATTATTTATCAAATTCGCTCAAACCAAGGAACAGTTGTTCAAAGTGCTTCAGCTTTGGATGATGAATGGGAGGACTAGAACATGGCTAAAAATGATGTAATTAGTGTTGAAAATAATATAACAAA
>NZ_CATVYQ010000064.1:0-8934 GCF_958348295.1 uncultured Holdemanella sp. | reverse complement strand
TGATAAAATCCATTCTTTGATTCGCTATCTTTTCATGAAGTCTTGCGATTTTGATTCTATTTTTGATCCAGTTGCGGCGGCCCTTTGTTTTTCGTGACTGCTGCTTCTGTAGCTTTTTCAGTTTCTCAATCGACTTCTTCAGACATTTTGGATTCTCTACCTGGTATAAAAGAATGCATCAATTTAGTGACACCTGAATTAGTTGCATTTTCAAACACAAAAGGTGGCACAGTTTATTTGGGAGTTGAAGATGATGGAGAAGTAACAGGTTGTATTGGTCCTTATAGCATCCAAAATATTTTAGATGCTGTTTACGATAAAACTAGACCTCCATTATTTGTTGAAGCTGAAGAAATCCCTTATAAAGGTAAACAAGTTATTGCTTTACATGTAGATAATGATGGTTTAATTCATACGACTACTGATGGAAGATGTTTAAAACGCCTTGGAAAGAATAACAGGCCATGGTATCCAGAAGAACTTAGTAATCGTTATTCTACTGAATATAATTCTGATTTTTCTAGTAAAGTAATTACCGAAAGTAGTGATTTAGATATTGATCTGTTGGAGATATATAAACTTAAAGAAAAACTAAGATTAAGAGATAGAACTTCCACATTACCAGACATGGATGATATGGCTTTTTTGAAGGATTTAGGTTTAATCATTTATGAAGAAGGCACTGTTCATTTAACTATCGCTGGATTGTTGTTCGTTGGAAAAGAAACTTCCATTAAAAAGTTTTTACCTCTAGCGGAAGTTATTTATTTAAAGTATAAAAATGAGAGTGATATCGAATACAATACGCGCCTTGATTTAAAACAACCGATTATTACTATCTTAGATAGATTAACTGAAAAAATACAAAATGATAATAAAATATTGAATATTCAAATTGGATTATTTCGAATGGAAGTTGCCGATTATTCTGAAAAGGTATTTCAAGAAGCACTTTTAAATGCACTTAGCCATCGTGATTATGAAAGCATGGCTTCTATATATGTAAAACAATATCCAGGTCACATACTAATTGAAAATCCAGGAGGGTTTCTAGATGGTATAACTGAAAATAATATAATTACGCATGCTTCTTCGCCTAGAAATAAACTAATTGCAGAAACACTTCAAAGATTAAAATATGTTCAACGAACAGGACAAGGTGTCGATATTATTTATAAAGAGACGGTTTCAATGGGAAAACCTTACCCTATATATAGGCATTATAATGATTCTGTGCAATTGACTATTTACAGTTCAACAGAAGATATTGATTTTGTAAAATTTATTATTAAAGAACAAGAATCAAAACAAATTGCTTTTTCCTTAGCAGAATTAATGATATTGCGTTTTGTAAAAGATAATAGGAGTATTATTTTTAGAAAAACGGTTGAATTAACTCAGGTTACAGAGGATGAAGCACGAAATGCTTTGAATCGTCTACAACATTTTTCCTTATTAGAAACTGTAGGAAATCAATATATGTTAACGGCACGTGTTTACGATTCTTTGAAATCCGGAATTGAGTATACACAAGATCATACAATTCAATATTTGAAGGCTAAACGTTTGATTATTGAGTATTTAGAAAAAGAGGAAAATATTACTCGTGCAAATATTCAAGAACTTTGTGGCTATAATGATAATCAAGCACGAAGAACAATTGAAAAATTAAAAAAAGAGAATATTATTCAAAACGATAGAACCGGTAGATATGCTAATTATAAATTAGTAAAAAAATAGTGAATGATTTAACTCGGCATGCCGAGTTAAATGCCGAGTTAAAATTTATATAATATTTCTAAAAGCTTAGATTTTATGATCATACACCGATTGACCGCTACAGATACACTGATGGTGCGCTACACGCGCACAATTTTTCCGTCATATGCAGAATGGGTAATAATTCATTTTGTTATCATCTATTTTACATCACTTTTATTAAATATCACCACGGTTACACAATACATTAGAATAGACCATACTACTAACATTAATATTGCATTTAGTGATGTCTGTGTTCCATTTCCTACTATCACAGTTAGACTGGCAAGAATACTAAATGGATTTAACATAGGAAAGAATTCGATTGAATATGTTATTTGTTGAGAATATATGTAAATAAGCACAATGAATAATCCTAATGCATAGCTAACCCATGATTTTCTGACAGAAATTGAACACAACAATCCTAAAGTTACTGTAAATATTATTTTCATCATTCCTAACCCCAAAGATAGAATTAAAGGAATAAAAATATATGTATTCTCCATATTAATAGGCATATAATTATCCATCGAAATAAGGTACTCATAAAACATAGAATATGCATATCCATAATTGTAAGAAGTCAGATTTGTTTTAAAGCCAACAAAATTATTCCAGTCAATCAACATATATGAGTTTAGCCCATCAAATCCATGTCGAAATCCTAGAATCAGCGCAGGAACAAATAAAGAGATAAATATTATCAGGGTATAACTGATTCCTATTTCTATAATTCTTGATAGTAAAAATCTATTTGAGCTTTTTGAATTCAAATAGGATAACTCAAAACTTTTACTTTGCTTTTGCTGCCAAATTCCAATTAATGTATAAAAAACACCTATTGGAATAACCATTAATGAAAATAGACTCCCTAAACGTAATTGGCGGCATAAATACGTCCATGGACCTTGCGCAATATTCAATATATTTTTATTGTTTGCTGTTGCTATTTCATGAAATGCATTCTGAAGATTCATATAGGTATGATGATATGCATCTTCATAATCTCGGTTAAAGAACTTTTGCATATCATTTAATAATGATGCATCAAAAGATATATCAGGATATCCTATTTTAGCAAGTTCATCTTTAAACACCACTTGACTTAACTGCTTATCCGTTTTTGCGAAACAATCCATTTCAAACATTTGATTCCACAAGTCATACTTCTTTATATCAGGATAATTTTCAAATCCTTTAACGCCCTCTTTTTTTAAACAATCAATTGCTTCATTTGCATTTTTACTCTTCCAATTTAAATATTCTTTATAATTATTTAACACTTCAACCTGTTCAGGTTTTATTTTTTCACCCAATTGTTTTTTTATAATATCGATTTGAGAAATTGAGTTTTGACTCTCTACAATCAATTGCTCATTATAAATGATATTCCTTTCCACATCATTCTCCAGGTTTAAAAAGTTCATTGAAAACATATTTACTATCAAAAAGATCAATAAGCATACTAAGCTAGCTTTGCTCCTTAAAATACTTTTCATCTCATATTCCATATCTTTTTCTCCTAATTTGTCCCATTTAGATCAATTCTTTCTAAATATTTAACCATACAAAAATGAATGATTACGATTAATAAAATAATAATCCAAAGAATCAAAGAATTTATTGAGAAGATAGAGCCAAATAAATTAATGTCTGTTAATAAAACGAGCAGACATAGACAAGGAACTAATAGACTTATACCACTGTTTTTTGTAAGAAGTGAAAGCACTTGAATCATAGTTGATAGAAAAGCAAGTAATACGATTGTTATCATTAAATTATTCATACACCATATGCTAATAGGCACGAATGTGTTTTTAAATGTAACAAATACTTCATCTCCTAAGCCATAAGTGAAATATCCTAATACAAATAAAATACTGATCATCATCAAACTCATAATCATTGTAGCTATTGATGTTACAATTGTTCTTGATAAATAAATTTTCGCTCTTGAACCCGTCATTGTGAACAGTAACTTATAAGTATTTGATTCAAAATCTTTAGACCAGCAGTCAAAATTAGATAATATTACACATGCAAGTATTACAATAATTGGGATCCCACCAAAAACAAAAAAATTAGATAACATATAATATGCTGTTGGCATTTTTTCGTATACAAAATCGTAGAATTGATTTTTCATGTACATATCTTGAAGTTTGATTCGATTTTTTAGATCTCTTTCATCATTACGCAGCATGATTGAATATGATGAAAGATCTCCACCTTCATCAATCACTTTTTGAAGAAACTTATCTCTTTTTATCATTGTTTCAGCGATACAATGTGCGTCTTCATGTTCAAGATTATAAGACACCAATCTACAATTTTCTAAATCTGCCTGCCAAAAATCTCTGGATTTTTCTAGTTTTTCTGTGTCTTCACCAATTTCTTTCATCCTATTAATCTGCTCTGTTATTATTTTAGATCTAGTTGCATCTGAAGTCACCATTTGCTCGTAATAATGAACTTGACTCGAAATATAATTATTGTGTTTTGGCACAAAGTAAAAACAAAAAATCACAATCATAGAAAGACATCCTATGATAAAAATGCCTATATTTCTTTTTGAAAAGAAAATACGGATTTCATTATAAATCAACGTTTTCATATGCTTATCCTTGGTACAAGTTTTGATAATATTTCTCTAGACCTTCTCCTTTGTCTTCAATTGAATAAATAGAAATATTATTTTCAACCAATAAGTTGATTACTTTAGAAAAATCATTATCTGAACCACATTCTAATCTTATATATTCATTATCGTTCGTTACAATATAATCTTTTAAAATCTTTTGTGCATATCGATTATCTGAAGTTTTGATACACGAAATATGTTTTTGATGAAGCTCGTCTATTGTCTTATGTGCAATAAGCTGTCCATCTTTTATAAAAATAATTCGATCTACTAACTTATCTACTTCACTTAATTGATGACTCGATAAAAGAATACTTGTACCATCATTACGTATATCCAAAAGTTTCTTTCTTAAATCAATAATAGCCTGTGGATCCAATCCATTTGTCGGCTCATCCAATATAAGCAGTTTGGGCTTGGTCATCATTGCCAACGATAAAATCAAGCGTTGTTTCATACCCATGGAATAATGCCTAACTTCTTTTTTCAATTCATCATTTAGACCACTAAAATCTTCCATTTCTTTAATTCTGCTTTTATCCAGTTTTTTCCATTTTGCGACCATTTTAAAATGATCCTTACCTGTAAGATTGGGATAAAGAGCTGGATATTCGATACTAACACCCATGTTAGATAAAGCATTTACCCGATCTTTATCTATGTCATATCCATTAATCGTTATTTCACCTGAAGTTGGATGATATAAACCAGCAATACACTTCATTATGGTAGATTTACCTGAACCGTTTGGCCCAATCAATCCTAATATTTCATTTTCATTAATACTGAAAGAGAGATCTTTTAAAATATTTACTTTGTTTATTGATTTAAACAACCCATTTACCATTAAAACCATAGTGCACCTCCTTTGTGTATATTTTTTATAAATTTATCATAACACTTTTCTAAAGTTACAAATATAACAAATCATTCTGTTTCAATCTATCTTCATTAAATTCAAAATACATCATCATAAGCGATACTTCTTCTTAAGATAATTCTATTTTATCATGGATCAGTTGGCATATTTTTGAACAAGAGAAACAATAAAATGAGTTCCTTTTCGTACCTTTTGCGTACCTCAGAGCATTAAAAAAGCTAGAATGTGCTTTATATAAAGCACTTCTAGCATTTATTCTTTATTCGAACTCGCAGAATCTAGTTTGATTTAGGTTATTTCAATACGGTTATCTATACTGTTTTGTATTGATATTTCGCGTCTTTTCCACACGTTATTTTTCGTTTCACATATTTTTAGTACCAATCCAATACCATTGCATTTTTTCATTATTGTGTGTAGTTCCGGTGGCTTGCAGGTTTGTTTTTTATTCAGAGAATATTTTTCTGCTGATTTGCCTGTCCACCTATGAAAATTATAATCTCCATGCAATATTTCTACAAGAAAAAGTTTTGTGGTACTAATCGTTAGTACCACGAATGTTTTCTATGTACTGAGAAAAATCAATTACTTTTGCAGTTTTTCTCTTAGGAATAATTTCTAACTGTTCCATCACCTACTCATCTCTAGTATTCTTTTCACTTCCAGCTGTAATTCATCACTAAAGTCTGATAAATCATCATATGCAATTACTTTCAATCTTATAAGACGAACGATATCCCATAGCACCTCTGCCTTACTCACCTCCATGACAACTCCAGGATGACGTTTATCTTCTTTTATCCGTTTTTCTAGTTCCCAGAATCTCTCTGATGCAGGCTTTTTATCATCATTCAGAAAATTTGCATACTCTTTAACAAGACCTTCCATATAATTTTCCTGCCAGCCTGATAATCTTTCTCGAAATAATTTCCAATCCTTTTTGCTTATGTCCATGATTTTGAACCTCCTCAGTCTCAAGTTAGTCTCAACAAACAATTTCAGAAATGAGACTGAGTGAGACTAACTTTGAAATATTCGTTTTTCAGAAAGCTCTTTAATCGTCTCTCTTTAGAAAGCTTTTTCTTAGAATATTCTGATTTTAACCACTTGATTTTTCTCAAAATTTCTATGACATTTTCTATGACATTTCTACGACATTTTCTGTGACATTTCCCATCTTCATTATAAGCGCTACCTAAAACAAATTTGTGCCTTTAATCAATTCAATTTTTACCTTCTCCCTACTTCCATACATAGAGCTTTTACTTTCATCAATAGTCTATACCTGATGTTTATTCTATGAATACATACTTTCCCTTTCCTTTACCATTTACCACTTTAACAACTTTCATGTCTCTAAGTTTTGTCATGACTGCTCTTGCTGTGGATGGTGAGCAATCAAGAATTTCTTTTATTTCTTTTATTTCTTTTGTTCCAAAAATCTGATTTTTCTCTATTTCATCATACACCTTAAGAATATTTGCTTTCGAAGGTTCATTATATTTTTGTTGCTCAATCGCCGACTTTTCTTCTCCAATCGCCGGCTTTTGGTAATCAATCAACGACTTATTGACTGCAACAGCCAATTTTTTAAATGAATCAGCGGTTTTTTCAACAATAGTTTTTCCAACTTTTGAATTATAAATAACTGCCTGCAACATAAAAGCATTTGTATGATAAACAGGATCTTTTAGTCCCACCTGCTCCAACTCATTACGTAGTCTTTCATTAACGCTTTAAATGTTTCTTATTGACATTATGAATTTATCGTACTAACCTAAACTCGTAGAATATATTTCAATAAAGGTAATGTTTCGAAAACTTTTGGTTCCGATTATAATAGAGCAGCTTTTAGCATCTTTCATTGGAACCTGCCAGTGCAAATCTCTGCTTTGAGACGGTTCCCTTTATCACAATTACCAAGCCAATCTGCTGGGTACCATTCTTCATTATTCACAATTCTGTATAAATAAAGAACAACTCATGTGGGATTGGGGATATGCCTCACTCATTATTGGAATAAGAAAATAACTGCAAAGGAGATTTTTACTATGAAAGAAATAATTTTAGGAAATCACATACGAAAAGTTCCTTCAGTTGCTGTTGGATGCATGCGCCTTTCTAAAAAATCGAAGGATGAGATGAATCGTTTTATTCATGCAGCTCTGGAACAAGGTGCATATCTCTTTGATCTCGCGGATATCTACGGTGATGGTATGAGCGAGAGCATATTCGGCGAAGCGTTCGCAGATGATTCATCCATAAAGCGTGAGGATATTTATCTTCAGTCAAAATGTGGCATCCGTCAAGGCTTCTATGATCTCTCAAAGGAGCACATTCTGAAATCTGTCGATGGCATTTTACAAAGGCTCCATACAGATTATCTTGATCTTTTGCTTCTTCACCGTCCGGATGCACTCGTAGAACCGGAAGATGTTGCTGCTGCATTTGATGTTCTTTATGAAAGCGGAAAGGTACGCCATTTTGGAGTTTCAAACCATAAGCCGATGCAGATTGAACTGCTGCAGAAATATGTCCGCCAACCACTCGTTGTCAATCAGGTTCAGTTCAGCATCCCTGTTTCCAATCTTGTTGCAAATGGCATGGAAGTCAATATGGAAACCCCAGGTTCAATCGATCACGATGGAAGTCTGCTCGACTACTGCCGCCTCCACAATATCACTCTCCAGGCATGGTCTCCGTTTCAGATGCCAGCATGGAAAGGCTGCTTTCTCGGAAGCGACGAATACCCTGAACTGAATAAAAAACTTCATGTGATTGCCGAAAAATATAATGTCAGCGATACTACTATTGCGGCTGCGTGGATTTTACGTCATCCGGCAAATATGCAGATTGTTACCGGCACTGCAAGTGAAAGCCGCCTGAAAGAAATTATCGCTGCGTGCGATATTACTCTGACTCGTGAGGAATGGTATGAGCTGTACCTGGCGGCAGGTCATCTGCTTCCGTAGGGATTATCGATTACCAGCATTATTTTCAAAATGCTGGTAATCCTTAGAATTAGCAAGTTGTACAAAAGAATCTTCTCTTTTACGAAGTCTGGTCTCATAAACGAGATAAAGGTTCTGGCAGATGCAGAGCTTGTGTTGAGCAGATCAGAGTACACGACCTCAGACACAGTCACGCTAGCTTACTTATTAATCAGGGCTGTGATGCCTTGATGTTAGCAGACAGGCTCGGACATGAAAAGGTATCCACAACACTTAGCACATACTCCCATCTG
This sequence comes from uncultured Holdemanella sp., assembly GCF_958348295.1. Taxonomy (NCBI): domain Bacteria; kingdom Bacillati; phylum Bacillota; class Erysipelotrichia; order Erysipelotrichales; family Erysipelotrichaceae; genus Holdemanella; species uncultured Holdemanella sp. The sequence continues at coordinate 405 of NZ_CATVYQ010000064.1, read as the reverse complement.
TTTCCACATAAACAGCAGGAGCTTGTGCATAGTCTGGAATCATTGCAGGCAACAGATTCGCCAACACCTGAACCACCATCTGATAACCCTCTGCTTGAAGCCGCAGGTATCACATGTGAAGTGCCGCAGGCTCAGAGCAACGGCTCAGATGTAACAATCCGACCTCAGTTTGGACCTGCGTTAGTACCATCAAATACCGCATCAGGGAAAATCATCCAGATGCCACAGCGAAAGATCATATAGTAGAAATCCCGCAGTCATCAGGGTTTCTTGCTATTAAAGTTAATGACAACCAACTGAAAACGATAGAAAAAGAGTAGTTGCTATTAGTAGCAAATTAGTAGCAGTGCAAATAAAAACCACGTCTAAAAGGCCTGGTTTTCTCTGCGGCTATAAGCCTTTACT
>NZ_CATVYQ010000063.1:0-10581 GCF_958348295.1 uncultured Holdemanella sp. | reverse complement strand
CATCTAATTCATCGCATGACTAAAGTCACGAGTGTTCTTAGATTGCATTATAAAAGAACAGACTATTTTTTAGCCTGTTCTACAATTTCATTGATTCTTTCTAAGACAGGTTCAAAACCTGTTTTTTCTGTACTACTAATTCCAAAGATGTTTTTCATTGGCAAATGAAGTTGTTGTGAAATATCTTTCAATGCACGAACACGTTTTGTCTTAGGAATCTTATCAACTTTTGTAGCTACGATAACGATTTGAATTCCAAGACTTTGAATCATTTCGATCATATCTAAATCATCATGCGTGGCTCCATGTCTTGCATCGACAAGTTGTACAACGCAACAAATCTGCTCTCTTTGGTTAAAATATGTATCCATCATTTTACCCATCTTAATCAGCATTTGTTTAGACATTTTCGCATAACCATATCCAGGAACATCCACCAACATCCATGTATCATCAATCTTAAAGAAATTGATTAAACGTGTTTTACCTGGTGTATTTCCTACATAGGCAAGTTTTTTCTTATTTGTCAGTGCATTAATAAAGCTTGATTTTCCAACATTACTACGTCCAACGACTACAACTTCTGGTAAATCAGATTCCGGCCATTGTTCTTTTTCAACAGCACTAATCACAAATTCACTGATCATACTATTTTACCAATGCGTTATGTAACACTTGAGAGACATTTGAACAAGGAATAAAAGTAACTGCATCTTTTACTTCTTGAGGTACATCATCTAAGTCTTTTACATTTTCTTTTGGAATCAAGATTGTATCAATTCCAGAACGATGTGCAGCCAATGATTTTTCTTTTAAGCCACCAATAGGAAGAACATTTCCCCTTAGCGTAACTTCACCAGTCATAGCTAAATTTGCCTTAACTGGAATATTTGAGAAACAAGATACCAATGCCGTTGTCATTGTAACACCAGCACTTGGCCCATCTTTTGGAACAGCTCCTTCTGGTACGTGAATATGTACATCATTTTCTTCAAACAATTTTGGATCAATTTTGAATTCTTTCGCATGTGTACGAACATAGTCTAGCGCAATACTAGCACTTTCCTTCATAACATCACCTAATTGTCCAGTAAGAACAAGACGTCCTTTACCAGTAAAACGAGTTGCCTCGATTTGAAGAATATCTCCACCAAAGCTTGTATAGGCAAGTCCTGTTACTGTTCCGACTTGATCTTTCTTTTCTTTTTTACCATAATCTACTTTTTCATTACCCAACCACTCATGAACTAATTTCTTAGTCAACTTGATGCTACGTTTGTTGTTTTTTAAGATTGCCAATACTGTTTTACGGCAAATTGTCGCAATTGTACGCTCTAATGAACGAACTCCAGCTTCACGAGTATAGTAACGAATTAAATATAGTAACATATCATCATCAATTTTTAATTGAGATGGTTTTAATCCGTTTAGTTCTAATTGTTTAGGCACTAAGTGATCCTTGGCAATATGAACCTTTTCTGCATCTGTATAGCTTGATAATTCAATAATTTCCAAACGATCTCTTAATGCAGGTGGAATATTTTCTAAATAGTTAGCCGTTGCGATGAATAATACTTTTGATAAGTCATAAGGCTCTTCAATATAGTGATCTGAGAATACTGAGTTTTGCTCAGGATCCAATACTTCAAGCATAGCACTTGATGGATCTCCCTTATAATCACTAGCCATCTTATCAATTTCATCAATTAAGAATACAGGGTTAATCACTCCAGCCTTTTTCATACCTTGAATGATACGTCCAGGTAAAGCGCCTAAATACGTTCTTCTATGTCCTCGAATTTCAGCTTCATCACGAACACCACCAAGTGACATCTTCACAAATTTACGGTCCAAAGCACGTGCAACACTTTTTGCCAAAGATGTTTTACCAACTCCAGGAGGACCTACCAAACAAATGATTGGTGCATTTAATGAATTTGTCATTTGTTTAACAGCCAAATATTCTAGAATACGTTCTTTTACTTTTTCTAGACCATAATGATCAGCATTTAAAGTGGCTTCTGCCGCATTTAAATCCTCATTATCTTTTGTTTGTTGCCACCAAGGAAGATCCATTAACCAATCAATATATGCCTTGATTACACCAGTTTCTCCACTAGCCATAGGAAGCATTTCATAACGACTGACTTCATCCGATACCTTTTTCTTAATGTAGTCAGGATATGGATTTTCAGCTAAACGCTTACGAATCTTAGCTGCATCTTCGTCTTGAGCAACTGTATCCCCTAATTCTTCACGAATGACATTCATCTTTTCACGAAGATAGTAGTCCTTCTGTCCTTGATCGATTCTTTCTTTTACAGTTTCGTTGATTTGTTTTTCAACTTCACTCATCTTTTTTTCTTTTGCCATGTCTTGAAGCAACATCATCAAACGATCATTCACCCCAAGAGTTTCAAGATATTTTTGCTTTCTTTCAATATCTAAAGGTAACCCTTGAACAGCTTTATCGCTTAAGAATTCACCGCCCATACCTTTAGAAATTTCCATGACAATTTCTTTTGTTACAAAACGTTCTTGTCCTTGCATACGATCAAGTTCATCTGCAATCATACGAAGTAAAGCTTCTTCTTCGACAGCATCTTGTTTTTCACTTTCAAGAACTTCAACTTCAGCAAGATCACTCAAACTTCCATTGACCCATTTATTTAGTTTAACACGCTTAATTCCACGGAATTTAACGCGTAAAAAGTTATCAAAACGACGAATATGACGAACTTCACACAAAGTCCCTACAGAATATATGTCTTCTACTCCAGGATGTTCTTGTTCAAGTTCTTTTTGAGAAAATAAACAAATCTTTTTATCATAATTATCCTGTGCATTTTCAACAGCATGTACAGAAGTATCTCTGCCTACATCGATCACAATTTCTTGATTTGGATATAAGACAACGCCTCTTGTACAAACTAAAGGATAGGTATTTAATTCCATACAAAAACCTCCTTATATTAAATATGGAAAAAGACGCTAGGCGTCTTTTTTCGTTTACATTATACTACTTTACAGAAGTTTTAATGAAGTCTAATGCTTTTTGATTAGCTAAATCTGCTTTAATACTTTCTGGAGAAATCAATGATTTGATTTTTTCAACTTCCATGTTGTACATTTCAGACATTGTAGTAAATTCTTTTTCTACATCTTCATCACTAGCTTCAATGCTTTCTGCTTTTACGATAGCTTCTAATACTAATTGAGTTTTAACACGAGCAGCAGCTTCTGGGCTCATTTGAGCACGAATTGCTTCTTCAGTCTGATGAGTTGCTTCTAAGAATTGTTTAGCAGTGAATCCAGATTGTTGCATACGACCTTCAAATTCTCTGTACATACGATCAACTTCTGCATCAATCATAGCTGCTGGAATCTCAACATTTGCGTTGTCACAAACTTTTCCTAATAATTCATTAGTGAAGTTTTCTTCTGCTTCTCTTTCTTTTTGAGCAGTTAAGTCAGCTTTTACTTTTTCTTTATAAGCATCAACTGTTTCAACGTTTTCAATCTTTAATTTTTTGATTAATTCATCATTTAATTCAGGAAGATCTTTATATTTTACTTCGTGAACTGTGCAGTGGAATGTTGCAGGTTGACCAGCAAGTTCAGCTGCTTGGTAGTTTTCAGGGAAAGTAACTTCAACGTCTTTTTCTTCACCTTTCTTAACTCCAACTAATTGTTCTTCGAAACCTGGAATGAATGATCCTGAACCAAGTTCTAATGGATAGTTTTCTCCAGATCCACCTTCGAATGCTACACCATCTTTTGTTCCAACGAAATCGATAACTACTTGATCACCTAATTGAGCAGCATCGTCATCTTCACGAACAACCCAGTCAGCATAACGATCTTGAACACGTTTAACTTCGTTTTCAACATCTTCTTCTGTAACTTCTACATCAGCTTTTTTGATTTCTAATCCTTTGTATTCACCTAAAGTTACTTCAGGAAGTACTGTACATGTAAATACTAATACGGCTTTTTCATCATCAGCTTCTTTAACATCTAAAGTAGGACGAGCTACTAATTCGATATTGTGTTCTTTGATTCCTTCTGATAATGCTTCATTAGCAACTTCTTCACTAGCCATATCATATAATGCTTTTGAAGAAAGTTGTTTTTTAACTAAAGCATCAGGAATTTGTCCTTGACGGAATCCTTTCAAATTCATGTGAGATTTAGCATAGTTTAATGCTTTTTTCTGTGCTTTTTTCCAAGCTTCACCTTCTACAGTTACTTCTAATTCACCAGTAGAATTTTCTTTCAAAGTCCAAGTACTAGTCATTGTTTTCTCCTCGCTTTTCAATGGATAACTCAATATCCTCAATTTTTTCAAGACCTTGTTTTTTCACAAAACCAGGCCATTCATCGGATTTCTGCATTGCATCATACACAAGTCTTGTTACACTTTTCGCAAGTTGGTAAGGATCTTTATCTTCTTGATCAAATGGTCTTTCATATAAAACAAGCTGCATCAAAAGTGACATACAAAATTGAACCATTGTTGGATCTTCATTTGTAAACCAACTTTCAAATAACGAACTTGCTTCACAGATTGACGAATCTTGCTCCATAGGTAAGATAGCACTTGGAATAAATGTAATGTTCAATCCGGATTTTATCAAATCAAATGGATCATCGATTTTCTGCTCCATTAAAGCCTCAATCAATGTACCCTTATATTCATCAGGTAAATCTGAATCCAATAATACCTGAACTTCATCATGACACATTCTTAAATTCATGTTTTCTAACATAGAAATCGCAAAGATCTTCTGTTCTAGACTTCCATGAATATAATCCTGTAACTTGTTGAAATCCATACTCTTATTCTTCTGTTCCAAATAAGGTTTGCATTCTGACTTATAAGATTCTAATAACTCCAATGCATCTTGTGGAACATAAGGCATGTTCAGCTCCTGACAAATCAATTCGTACGCCTGGGCATAACTTTTTTCATCTATCTCTTTTTTTATTTCTTCGATTAAAGAATGATAATATGCGTTCACTTATACCTCCATGCGAAACATTAGTATTCTACCATAAATATCGACAATAATCAATTCTACGCATTTTTAAAATACAGAATCCAAAGAATGTCATCTCTAGAAAAAAACTCTACTTTTATAGAGAGTCTACTTTCATATTTTTTTCTAATTCATTTAACTTCTTGAATTCAGCCAAAATACAAATAACGGACACTACAAAAGCAACAAAATCCGCAATTGGAGCCGCATATAAGATTCCATTCAAGCCAAAAAATTTAGGTAAGATCAAAACTAATGGAATCAAAAATAATACTTGTCTAGTCATAGATAAAAACATTCCTAAATATGCTTTTTTAATTGACGAAAAAAAGCTAGACGATAACATCTGTACTCCATCAACACATACAAGCATTAGATAGATTCGCATAAACATTGTCGCAAATTCAAAATAGTTCGCATCCCCTGATCCAAATATTGATAATACAGTGCTTGTGCAGAATTGAAATAAAGCCCATCCAATAAATGAAACAACCAAATTTACACTGATCGCAAGTTTGAACGTCTTTTTGACACGCTCATATTTTTGGGCTCCATAATTAAATCCAATAATTGGCTGCATACCTTGCGAAATACCAATAATAATAGCTAATAATATCGCATTGGTTTTCATCACAATGCCACAGGCGGCTAAAGGAATATCACTACCAAACTTAGTAAACTGTCCATAATACGTCAATGAATTATTTAATACGATTTGCACAAACAAAATCGTAATCTGATTTAATGAAGCACTCATTCCAATGGTTGCCATTTCCTTTGTATCATTTAAAGAAATACGTAAACTACTTTTATTAAATTCAATATGTTGAAAACTCTTGATATACCAAGCGGCAATAAAAAATGAAATCACTTGCCCAGCTACTGTGGCGAGGGCAGCCCCAGCGACACCCATATGAAATACAAAGATAAATAGTGGATCTAATATAGTATTCACAACAGCACCCGCAACCATACATGTCATTGAATATTTTGGTGACCCATCTGCACGAATCAAGTTACTAATTACATTTGTCGTAATCAAAAACGGAACACCCAAAGTTGTTATTCGTGTATATTCAAGTGCCAAAGGCATAATTGTGCTTGTTGCACCAAATGATTTTAGTAGCGGTTCTAGAAATACAAGTACTAAAACAACATAGATTACTGAGCAAAGAACAGACATACTAATACCATTCCCAGCAATAGTACTTGATCGTTCTGGCTTTTTTTCACCTAGATATAAACTAAATAAACTTGCTGAACCAATCCCAATCAACAATGCAATCGCAAGTGCAATTGTTGTCAATGGAAAAGCCACATTGGTTGCAGCATTTCCTAGAAAACCAACACCTTGACCGATAAAGATTTGATCCACAATGTTATATAGTGACGATACAAGCATTGAGATAATACTTGGTATCGCAAACTTTTTTAATAATGATGACTCTTTTTCATACCCTAAAGGATTTTGCATACTAATTCAATTCCCTCTTTCTAAACTGTGCAATTAAATGCTTATTTCCCATTGAATGCTCCCGAATGACATTTAACTCATTTCCTCTTTCGTCAAACCAACCAACAAATTCATAACCTGGCTTTGTTGCTGGCAACAAATGAATTGTATCCGAAAAATACGTATATGACTTTGGATTTCTTCGACTGCTTAATCCCCCATTCAAATCATATGTAATCTTATATTGACTTACTTGCCAATGGGCATATAAAGTACAAGACTCATGAATGGGTTCATCCAAGTTATAACGCCAACGATAATCGCAATCCCAGAACCATCCATCAAAGGTATATCCAACTCGAACTGGCGGCTTTAAACTTCCCAATAAGCCATGTTCATCCGTACATACATCCATATAATTGGCTCCACCACACGTTTCAAAGTGGATAATTGGACATTCTTTATAAATAGCCGTTAATATGACTGGTTCATGAATGCCTGCTGGTAAACTTGTTATAATTTCACCATTCAACTGCCAACCTACAAACATAACGCCCTTCTTAAATGCCGGATACAACAATAATTCTTCCGATTCAATGCATGTATATCTTGGATTACGACGCGACATAACTCCGCCGTCCACATCATATTCAATGGGATACCAGATAGGAATCCATTTATCATATAAAGTCACAGAATGAGGAAGCACCCCACCTGGATTTAATCTTTTTGTACACTCTTTATCTATATACCAACCAACAAATTGGTAACCTTCTCTTTTTTCACTCATCAAATATCACCTGCCCATTATTTTATCACAAATAGAAAAACTTCTAGGAAAATTTCTAGAAGTTATTCAAATAATTATACAAACTATTTCCAAAAGTCATTTCCATAAGTTCATTTGCGATTTCTTTATTTTGAATCCGCATAATATGATCTTCTACATCTTGTTTACCTAATAAATTTATATTTCCATACCATACAATTTCCTGATCAATAATCGCAAAATGCTCACAATTATCTTCTGCCGATTTTAGATAAAAACCAGATTGTCTCATTTCTTCTAACAACTGCATTCTATAATTTGAACTTCCAAACCTAATTTTATCAGGCATCCAAGAAACTATGGTTACTTCAACTCCACTTTCCATCTTTTCTTTGATCAATTTAGTAAATTCTAGAACTCTATCGCCAGATAATGAAGGACTGGATACAATAATATTCTTATTAGCACGCATTAAGTCATGACTATACATATCGTAATAATTACTTGCATCATATATAGATTGAGAAATTTGCGATTCACTTTTTATGCCGTTAGTATCCGAAATTAATTCATAACCTGATTCTTTGTAGGCCTTTAATCTTTTTCCGTACATTCGATCAAACATTGGAATATGGACATCTACATAATCATATACAAGTATTGTATATTTTTTATCATATAGTCGATGAATCCTTCCTGTAAATTGTTTTATAACACTACTACTAGCTACAGGCATTGCTAGAAACAAAGTATCCAACCTATCAAGGTCAAAGCCTTCTCCAACGAGTGATCCTGTCGCAACTAATATCATAGTTTTATCTTCAGGCACACTTTTCATTAATTTAACAATATGATTATTTTCTTTTTTTGATTGACTTCCTATCAACAAGAAAACAGAGTCTGCCACACCTTCTAATTGTTGATATAGCTTCTTACAATGATTTACATATTTTGATAATACAACAGGCGTACGTTTTTTCTTTATACATTCTTTTATATCCTGAATAATCATTTGATCTCGCAAATCATTATCTCGTAATATTGAGTATGCTTCATTTGGATTCTTTTCATCTTTCATCATTCCTCTTGGCGCAACTACATGCGTAAACCGAGGATATAATAAACGAGGAATCCCTTGTTGTTTTGCTTGTTCTTTTGCGGAATATTTATGTCGTATTGGACCAATAAGCATAAAATTCATTTTATCCAATTGATCCGTTCGATCAACGGCCGTAACACCATACACATACTTAGCTTTAATTTCTTTTAAAACAGCACTTTCTGTATTTGAAGCCGCATGATGACATTCATCCACAATGATCATGCCATACTCATTCAACAGTTTATGAAATTTCCCCTTTTTACATATAGAGCCAGCCATTGCGATATCAATTATACCTGTCATGGAATCATGAGATCCTTGTAAAGTACCTATCAATGATTTTCTCTTTTTGATCAAACCTTTAGGTGTCGTATATTCAGGTAACTCTTCATTTATATCCAAAAATGTCTGCAGCTTATCTTTCCATTGTTCTAATAAAGATGAACTTTCCAACAAAATTAATGTATTCACTTTCTTTGTCGCAATTAAATCTGCACAAAGAACGGTCTTACCAAAAGCTGTAGTTGCTAATAAAATACCATTATCATGGTCAATCATTTTATTTAGAGCTACTTTTTGTTCAGGTTTTAACTCTCCCTTAAAAGTAACATCAATACTTCTTCCTTGTTGCCTTTTATCATCAATCATCATTTGAATCCCAGCGTTCTTATTATACGAAATTAAAGTATCATAACATCCTCTAGGAATTTGTATATATCCACTATCGTGGTCTTCACCAAGATAAATATATTTATACATGCCAAAAGTAGAAATTCCCATACCTTGATTTTTATAATAAATAGGATTACTAATTCTAGCTAATTTACGAATTTTATTTTGAATAGATACGCTTAAATTTGAAGTATCCACATAAATACCATTTGATAAAATGATATGCATTTTTCCATCCACTTCATTCTTTTCAAATTCTTTAACAGAATCCCAAGGTTTATCATCTGAATTTCCATGCCATTCTTTTATTTTTTCTTCTATAAACACCTGTGAAAGCTTAGGCTTAGACCACAATATATTCCATTGATTTGAATAGGCATTCCAATTTTCATCAATAAATGCACTATTGCCATCTTTCAATGCTTGTCCTTGTAATGGCAATGCGATTAAATTTCCCAGACCACCCTTTGGCATACTATCTTGTGCTGGTATCATACGATCATAGTATTTAAATGATTTTAAATTCACTTGTTCTGCACCTTTATCCAACAAAGCATTTCCAAAATTTCTTGCCAAAATAGCTGAAATCGGTTTATCAAAGAAAATCCAAATATGCGCTCCTTTACCTGATCTAGAACGTTCAATCAATGGATCAATTCCATTTAATTGACAAATCTCACGCATCGCATCAACTTCTTCTTTCCACCTCTCATCTTTATTCGCAAAATCATTTCCTGCATCTTTATCATGATTATCAAAATCAAAAACTAAAAATCGACACGTATTATCTTTATACAATGGATAAACACCAACCACTTCATTTCCTTTTAAATGTGACATAATACTATCAATTGTCAAAGCTTTATACTTTTGGTAATGACAATCTTGACAACGAAATCCTGCATTCCATTTCTTGCCACACCCATCCGACCAAAAATTAATACATTGTGGATAGTATCCCGCCTTATTTGTTTTCTTGTTTTCTACTCTTTTTGTGTATACATCTGTACGACCCCAAAAACGTGCAAAAAATCGATTTGCCATATCTTTTGTGATTTCATTTGGAAAAACAATACGACTTCCTTGATTCGTTTCAATAGTTTCTGCATTTGCAGAATTCTTTAATTGATCCAATTCTTCCTGATAAGAAATTCCTTCTCGATTCAAAATGTTCTTCAAGCATTGAATCTCTTTTTTTAAGTCATCTATGATAGTCAAATTGTCATTCGTCTGTTTCACAAAACCACCTACTTTTTTCAATACTATTTTAATTGAATTAGTTAATAAAAAAAACACCCAAGACTCCGTTAGTTAGACGGAGAGGAGTGTTTTCAGAACACATCTGCAAGTAGTAGTCTTGTAGTAGTTCTATTCATATAATAATCCTTTTTATAAAACATTGTGTTAACACAAACACACAAAACAGATAAAATTTTCTATTGATAATTCAATCAACATGATTATAATGAAGTCTAAATTATAGATAAATTAGAATTTATCAGAAAATGAGGAATAGTTGAAATGGAGGCGCTATAATAACATGAAG
>NZ_CATVYQ010000062.1:0-10662 GCF_958348295.1 uncultured Holdemanella sp. | reverse complement strand
CTTTTACCTTTTTCCATCTTCGAACACTCACTGAAATAATCGTACCATTTAACATAATGATTTTATGATTCTTTACATCCAAATGATCCACTTTAGAAAAATTAATAAGCACATTATTATTTACTCGAGCAAAAGAATCCGATAGCGTTGCTTCTATTTCCTTTAGTGTTTCATTCACTAAAGATAATTTCGTTCCATCTTTCAATAAGACGAAGACGCCATTTTCAATTTTAAAATACAGAATATCATCCCTATACACATACCTTGTCTCATACGGTAAATTCAGTTCAATCTTCTCTAATTGATGAATACGATTTTCTACCTGATTTACCTTTTTGACTAAGGCTTCTTCTATTCGATTTTTCGTAACAAATCCTAAGACGTTTGTATCAAATGTATCGGCCATAGATTCACTATGACTACTTACATATACAATAAAGCGTTGTTTATCTGGATGTTTTTTTATAAATTCAATGCCATTTTGACTTCCTAATTCAATATCTAGCAACAATAAATCAAAATAGAAATTGGATTCCATATATTCTTCAACTGTGCAAAAGAAACAAAGTCTATGATTTAAATCTAATAGATTTCGTATTCTTTTTTGTTGAATCAAACTATCTTCTAATACTGCAATTCTCATAGGTCAATTATAATGGGTAATGCATTAAATGACAAAATTTAATCTTTAAGATGAATAATTTTTTTATTTTCGTAAATTTTATATTGCTTTTTGATGAACGAATTGTGAACGCATGCGTTCACAATTTCACTCGGTCATATTTTAGAACTCTTTTACGCGTACCTGACGAAAATGCTAGGTTATGGTATATGAATGAAGCTGCTAATGAAAATTGGAGTGTCAAGACATTAGACAAAAATATTAGTACACAATATTTTTATAGATTAATGCAATCTCCAAAGAAAAATGATGTTGTTAACGAAATGCTTCTGAAGAATTCAGAAAATCAAAAAAATCAGTTTGAATTAATAAAAAGTCCAATTGTCACAGAATTCTTAGGATTTAAAAATGGAGAAAATCACACATCAAGATGTTGGTCAAATTGATATGTATGTACGAATGTATGACGATTTAAAATGCAAAGAAGGGGATAATCCAGCACTTGGAATACTACTTTGTTCTGAAACAGATGAAGATATTACTAGATATTCTATCCTTCATGATAATGACAGTCTTTTCATGTTTAAATAACTAATTCAAATTTCGAACACAGTTGAATCTCATCAATCATTAAAACGTTATATTTCCCTTCCACATAATGTTCCATCGCATATTGATGTAAAAAATGATAATCTAATAAACAATCGTATTCTAATTCCTGAAGATTTATAGAAACAATGTTAATATTATCTTCATGTTTTAAAAGATATTCTTTGAACATTTCTAACAACACCGACTTTCCATTATCGCCACTTCTTCTAACACCAGTAATCACCTTTATATCCTGAGTCTTCGAAAATCTAATAAGTTGGTTTAAATATGAATCTCTTTTAAGGTGTTCCATAAGCCCCATTACCAAAAATTTAATTTTTTTATAATTTTGGTAATGATTTTTATGTTTCTGAATTATTGAATATTCCATGGCGGCAGAATAAACATGGAATATTCAGGTAGCAGGTAGATACCTGGGAATGAATTTAAATATAGTTTAAATCACTTCACATGTATTCTCTTTTAAAAGCTACTATTTATGTATTCTTCCACATTCATAGATACAATCTTTTTGTTTTCAAACAGTAAGACTTTATCGTATAAAGAAACTGTTTCTTTTGTTACTTTATGTTCTATAGACAATACTGTAAGATCTGGATTGGATAAAATGAATTGATGTATTCGATCTGAATTTGCTTTATCGATTGCAGAAAACGCCTCATCCAAGAAAAGCCATTTTTTATTTCTGTACATTGCTCTTGCCAAACAAATACGTTGTTTCTCTCCACCGCTTAAATTCAAATGTTCAAAATCAAGATTGTCTCTTTCCTTATCAAATATTGATTCTAAATTAAATATAGTTACTAATTCTTTCAAGGAATATTTACTCATTTTCTTTCCTAAAGTAATATTTTGTTCAAAGGAAAATGGTAATAAGTCATTATTTTGATTTACATAAGAAAACTTATCGGCATAGGTGCTAAATTGAACATCCTTCAAATCCTTATCGTTCACATAAATGCCATCTGCTTTTTTCTGCTTTGTTAAAATATCTAAAAACGTACTCTTACCATCTCCACTTTTTCCAATGACTAAATACTTTTTTCCCTGATCTATTACCAAATTACTTAAATCCAATATTTGACGAACACCATAAGAATAACTTAAATGCTTAATCTTAATGTCATGAATTTGTTCATCAAAAATAATGGGTTCATTCTCTTCAGAGCATATTGAATTATCCAACAGTTTTTGTAGAACTGGCTTAGAAGATTGAATCATGTTTCGAAGATTTGCATAATTAACGATCGGCATGATCACCATATTACTAGCTTGTGCAATTCCTAATAATTGTCCAACTGTTAATCGATTATAATGTATTAGCACAATTCCAAAGAGCAATGTCAAAAAAAACATGGCTTGAGAAATAAAAGAATTTATAGAAGTAAGTATTTTTATAAATCCATTATTTTTTAGAGTACTTTGTTCTAAATTCTTATTCTCAAGGTCCAGATTGTCACAAAATACTTTTTCTAAATTTAAAATCTTTATATCACTAAAACAACGACACAGATTTTTAATAGAACAAAGCCATTGCTTCATTGAATCCAAATAATTCATTTGATTCTTCTTTAAACTGTTTTTAAAAATACTATTTATTAAAATTGTTATAAAAGCACAAAAGAGCAAAAATATTAATATTTCTACACTTAGATTTGCGATATATAGACTTCCCAATATCAATGAAATAGTTAATGAGAACACATTTAATTTTGAAGAAACATAATTATCAATCACCACATTCACTTCATTATTAAATTCATTCAATATCTCACTGCTATCCTTTTTTTGAAACGATTCTATATTTCTGGAAGCATACGATTGATACAAATTTTTATTTAAACTATAACGTATTTTATTCTTCAACACCTCTACTACATATTGTTGCAAAGTGGAAACAATTAAATAGACACCTAAAAATACCAATACGATCACTATAAGGCTTGAAATTGAATCCAGAAGATGATCATCAAATATATAGCTCATCAAGATTGATTTTAATAGATCCACTACTGAATATGAAACAATGAGAATAAGCGAAATAAAATATAATACTTTATGATTCTGAACAAGTTTAAACATAAATAACCCCTTTTCCTTAGGACTATTATTTTTCAAGACAAAAGAAAAGGCAAGAAACTGTCATTGAGAAATAAATGGGTTTCTTGTCTATATTAAGTTCAATTTATTAGGTAATCTTGCACAAACTAAAAATTATATAAAATCATTTGCGACACAAATCTCTTTATATTTATGCAAGTATTCACAATTTTTTATGAATAAGAATTTAAATAAAGAAGAATCATTTTTTAATTCTTTTAATCGATTCTGATAGTCTACATTCAATTGATAATCATCATTTAGCATCATAGAGAAAACATCAATATACTTAGAATCATCTAATTCTTTGATTATTTTTTTCGCATATCCAACATTTTCTTTTAGAATCTCATATACAAATAAAACTTCTTTGTATTTGACTGCAAAAAAGTCATCCGTACATGATTTTAATCCTTTCTTTAAATATTGATTTCCCTTTTCCATACAATCTTTATGCTGTATCATAGTTGCTCCCAGATTGTAGAAAGCCAACATCCTATATCGTGAATCATACTGAGCGGCACTTGTGTAATATTTTTCAGCTTGATTTAAATCTATATCAAGACAAAGCCATCCTAATGAACAAAAGATTTCTGCAATCAATGTTTTATTTCCTAATTCAACCGCATAGTTTAAACATGTTTTATAAAGATCGTATGCCACAAAAACATTTTTTTGATATACATATAGATTGGCTTTGGCCTTCAACCTTCGTATAAATACCCATTCCTCATTATCAGATAGTTCCATATTTCCAGAAGATAATCTAAACAAATTTAAATATTCTCTTTGCGAATCATCCATGTATGAATAATACGCTTCCACTTCAGCAAGTGATATATTGATTTGAGAATTCATTTCGGAAGCATACAGTAAAAACAATTGATATTGAACAAATAAACAGGATGACACAACCTCATCTTTATATTCCAAAAGCTCATTAATTATCTTAAATACTTTTGAATCCGATGACATATAGTATTTAAAGAAAAGATCCAACATCTGTTTAATTTTTTCCTCTTTAATTGTATCCATCGTAGAAATCCCTAATTTTTTAAACAACAAATTGTATATATCATCATTTGCGACCAAGATATTATTTTCAATTTTAGAAAGATATGAAGGAGAACAAACCCCATGTGATAAAGCTTCTAATGATATGTCTAACTCTTTTCGTTGTTTCTTAATCAATAATCCCCTGTAATCATTCATGCACTGCCCACCTACTAATCCAAAAAGGAACTCATTATTTGTTCCTAATTATATCACGAATTAAATCTCATCACTGAATGTTGAAAGAGGTTCTAAATACGTCCCTTGTTTTTTAAGCTAAAGAAGTCCCCTTTATTTTTCATAAGTTCTTCAAATGATCCCTGTTCAACAATCCGTCCTTGTTTAAATACAAGAATACAATCAAACTTCTTTAGTGTTTCGTCAAAATATTTATGTGTTACATATAATACAGTTTCTTCTTTTAAATCCAATATTCGATTTTCAATTTCGATGGCCGTCTGTGCATCTAGACTTGCTGTTATTTCATCACACAAAAGTACCTCTTTTAAATGTGCGATTGTACGCGCAATCCCTATTCGTTGAACTTGCCCACCAGAAAGATTACTTCCGTCCTCACAAATATTCTGGTCTAATTTAAATTCTGGTAAATCTACAAATTTCATACATTTTAACAGTGTTTCATCTGTTTGTACAAGCTCCATATTCAAGTTATTTCGAATCGTGTCATCAAATATATGACTTTCCTGATGAATCATAGAAACATTCTTAGAATCCAAAACACTCACATTTCCTTTTTGAACTGGATAATATCCTAAAATCAATTTTAAAATTGTAGATTTTCCGGAACCACTCGGACCAACTATCGCATACTTTTTCCCCTTTTCAAATTTGAAAGATAAATCATCAATAATCATCTTACTTTCAGTATAGCCAAAAGATACATGTTCCAAATCGATATTTCCATCATAGTTTGATACAAACTTATTTGCCTGTCCATGAGAATCGATAATATTCAGTAGTTTCGAATTCACGTCCGACACCGACTTAAATCCAGCAAGATTGCTTGAAATATCATTTAAATTCGAAGTAAAATTATTAGAAACATTTACAATTGGCATCATATATATCATATCTAAATGTCCATATAATATCATCAATCCAATCACCAACATGAAAATCAATTGAAAAGTGGCCGCAATACAATTAGCCCAGTTTCCCGTCAAAGATATTGCCATATTTACATTTTTTTGTTTATATTCCATGTTTTCAATCCATTCTTTTCCTTTATCCACGAACTGTTTTAGAACGCCCAAATCCAATATGATATCGAAATTTTGAAATATCTCCTTTAATTTTGAATTATATATACCTGAATAAGAAGACAATTGGTTCGAATACTTTTTCAATCTTTTTTCCATCATCTTCGGCACCAAAAGTGTTGCTACTGCAATCACAACCATCATGAGTCCTACAAATACATGGATGCGAAGAATGTATATTAAAATAATAACAGACACAATGATATCGACAATCATACTTAATATTGGATAAAAGTAATATTCATCTACCATTTTTATATCATTGGTAAATAGAGATAACTGATTTCCTATCTTCTCTTTTTTAAACGTAGAATACGATTGATTCATCAAACTAGAATAGAGATCTTCATCCAAATCTGTTTTTAATTTTTTCCTATAAGTTGACTTCATTATTGAATTAATAGAGGTCGTCATCAATGTATATACAAGAAATAAAACACTTGCAAAAAGACATGTACCCGCTTTTTCAAAATGATTATTAAATGCAACATCCGATATTAATTGGATTACATACGCCAAAAACAAAGGTACAACCCCCGCAAATAAACTAGTACACAATGTACCTATAAAATATTTTTTATTTCTCAATATATATCGACACATTCTCATCCATCCCCTACTTAATTTAATAGTATATACCTACCACATCCCGTTATCTTTCTTTTTTAACAATTAGCTTCAAAAATTGATTCTTCTACACAAATATGAAAAGTGTTAAAATTAAGTGAATTATGAAGCGAGGAATGCTATGTATTATTTAAAGATCAATGATTCCGATAAAAAGAAAATTGGATACCTAATCCATCTATATCGAACTCAACAATTTAAACATCTATCACAAAATTCTTTTTTGTTAAATGAGTATAATGAGCCAATATGCACTCGACAAACACTTAGTAAAATAGAACAGGGTGTTATTATTAAAAACGATTCTATTTATGAAGAATTACTAAAAAAGGTGAATCTAAAATTCAATACGGATTATTGTATTGAAGAATTCCTGCCAACTTCCATTTTTTCTGATTTATTAAATGCTTGCGATTATTATAATTTAGAAAAGCTTATATCCATCTCTGAATCCTATATAAAACAATTAAATCCATTCAAAGAATACATTTTCTTTCATGAATACTACGAGTGTTTCAAATGGATCTACACCTATTATTCCTCATTTGAACTTCCGACTCTTCAAAGCACTGAATATATTATTTCCCTAAAAAACATTATCAATTCTAACCTCTATGAAGTCATGATAGATCTAGTTTTTAAGAAACGAACAATTAGTGGAATTTATGATTTTTCCTACTTTGATTTTAAAAATTCAAACAGCATGATTAATCGTGGAAACCATATGATGATTTTATATAATCAATCCAAATTGTCTGAAATGCTTGATTATTGTCAAGATTTAGAAGAGGAATATTCCAGTAAAAACAATTATATTCGTCTTCTCGACATTTATTCTCTAAAAGGATTTGCCTTTTCAAATACAGAAAAAGAAAAATTTGAAAAATTAGTTTCTCAAATAAATCATATAGTAGAAGCACACAATTCAAACATACCTAAAATTAAAATATCTCAACTTCTAAAGAATATCGGTCTACAAGCCTTTAGAATTGATATGTACGACATAGCCATAAATTATCTTGAACAATATATAGCTATGGATTCCCCTTATGCGAATATTGTAGGTATCGATTTATGCATTTCTTATCAAAAGACAAATAAAATCAATCAACTTAAATCCTTTATACAATCCAAAGAAGTATACAAAGGTGATAGCCAATACGAAAATCTTTTGAACTACTTCATTTTGAAATATAAATATCAAACTGACAATGATGAACTATCCTATTTTATAGTGAATAAAGTACCTATTATAATCGATAATACTATGGGGAAATATAAACAATTCTTTTATGAAGAATTAAGTATGCTTGTCGAACAAACCAAGCGTTATAAAGACTTGAAAACATATTTAGATTCAACCAGTGATATGTTACCAATTTGAAAAAGCGGAAATCGAACGAGTAATTATTTATCAAACTAATAATAATATTAGATATAAAATACATATTCAATTTCTCATTAGGAACATTCTCTCTATATTATTTGATGTTAGCATATAAATAGGACTAGTCAAAAAGAGAAAATCACCAACAAAGATTATTGAATGATTATTGATTTACTTGTTACAAAGGAACTATAATAAACATGTTGAAAAATGGGGAGCTGAGTGGCTGAGAGTAGGTTCGACCTTGACCCTGAAACCTGATTTGGATAATGCCAACGTAGGGATGATATCTTTATTGTATGTTAGCTGCAGATTAGGTTTTTCTGCAGCTTTTTGTTTTTTGATTAGAATATGGCGGCAAATTGGGGGCACCACCTTATGTCGCATTAAAAAAGTAATGCAGGAAGGAGATAGAAAATGAAAACAGCATTAACAATCGCTGGAAGTGATTCCAGTGGAGGCGCTGGTATCCAGGCGGATATCAAAACAATGTGCGCAAATCACGTATTTGCGACGAGTGCAATTACAGCACTAACGGCACAGAATACATTAGGTGTTACAGGAATTATGGAAGTAACACCAGAATTTCTTGGGGAGCAGCTAGATGCAGTCTTTACAGATATTTATCCAGATGCTGTGAAGATTGGAATGGTTTCTAGTTCTGATCTGATTCATATGATTGCTTCAAAACTGCAGGAATATAAGGCAGCTAACATTGTTGTGGATCCGGTGATGGTCGCAACAAGCGGCGCAAAACTTATTAGTGATGATGCAATTGAAACATTGAAAAAAGAATTGTTGCCTTTAGCAACAGTCATTACACCAAATATTCCAGAAGCAGAAGTTCTAGCGGATATGAAGATTGCAAATGAAGAAGAAATGATTATCGCTGCTGAAAAAATTTCTAAAAAATTTGGATGTGCAATTCTGGTAAAGGGTGGTCATCAAATCAATGATGCAAATGATCTGTTGTATAGAGATGACGCATATACATGGTTTCATGGAAAACGTATTAACAACTCTAATACACATGGAACAGGATGTACATTATCCAGTGCTATCGCATCCAATCTTGCAAAGGGATATGATTTGGATACATCCGTAAAACGTGCAAAGGATTATATTTCTGGAGCATTGAATGCAATGCTTGATCTTGGTAAGGGATCTGGACCAATGGATCATTCATTCGCAATTGATAATGAATATGCAAAGGAGAATGTTCAATGAAAAAAACTTCTTTGTTTGAAAATGCATTGATCTGGTTTGGTGCAGGTGTTTCTATTGCAGAAATACTGACAGGTACATATCTTGCACCTTTAGGATTGAAAAATGGTATTTTAGCCATTGTGGCTGGACATGTCATTGGCTGTATCTTATTGTTCCTGGCTGGTGTTATTGGTGGGAAAATGCGCTTAAGTGCGATGGATTCTACAAAGATGAGCTTTGGACAGAAAGGTTGTCTTTTGTTTGCGGCATTAAATGTACTGCAGCTTGTTGGATGGACAGCAATCATGATTTATGATGGTGCACTTGCGGCAGATGGTATTATGCATACAGGTGCATGGATCTGGTGTTTGATTATTGGTATCTTGATTCTTGTATGGATTGGTGTTGGTATTACAAACCTTGGAAAAATCAATACAGTTGCGATGGTTGCTTTATTTGTTTTGACTTTAATGCTTAGCAAATTTATCTTCTTTGATGGAAACAGTGCAGTTGTATGTACAGAAGCAATGACGTTTGGTGCAGGTGTTGAACTTGCAATTGCGATGCCTTTGAGCTGGCTGCCTTTGATCAGTGACTATACACGTGAAGCGGAAGATCCTGTGAAGGCTAGTTTAGTTAGTAGTATTGTGTATGGAATCGTTAGCTGCTGGATGTATTTGATTGGTTTAGGTGCGGCTTTATTTACAGGAGAATATGATATTGCACAGATCATGTTGAAAGCAGGTTTGGGTATTGCGGGATTATTGATCATTGTATTCTCTACGGTTACAACAACATTCCTGGATGCTTATTCTGCAGGTATTTCTAATGAATCTATCGTGCCAAAGTGGAATGGAAAACACGTAGCAATGGTTGTAACTGTTGTTGGTACAATTGCGGCAATTGTATATCCAATGGATAATATTACTGATTTTCTGTATTTGATTGGTTCTGTATTTGCTCCTATGATTGCAATCCAGATTGCTGATTTCTTTATTTTAAAGAATGATAAAAGAAATGTAGAATTTGATGTACTGAATCTTGTATTATGGCTTGTCGGATTTGTTGTGTATCGCTGTTTTATGCAGATTGATACACCTGTTGGAAATACAATTCCATGTATGATCATTACAATTCTGTTAAGTGTTGTAATTCACAAGATTATCAAAAAGAACAATTAAAATATAGATTTATGAAAAAATGAAAAAGGATGGAATGGAATTCTTGAAAATGGACTTGATTCGATCCTTTTTATATTGACGGTACATATTTGCTTCAGTATAGTTGAAGTATCAAAGGCAATGACGAAGAGCGCTGTTTTGCTAAGAAACTAATAAAAGAGTCCGACATTTGGTGAAAGCGGATAGTGGAAACAAAATCAGTAAATCACTTCTGAGCTTGTGTGCTGAAATATAGTAAGTATACACGTATTGAACCTCTCATCACTGAAGTGACGAGATTCTTGGGAACAGATTTCTTTTGAAACCTTTCTTACCGAGCTATCCCCGCAGTTCCTGCGGTTCTTTTTGTTTATTTTTAATTTGCTAATATGCCTTGCATCAATATATTGATGGATGCATTTACATCTCTGTCATGATTTGAATGACATTTTAGGCATGTCCATTCTCTTACTTTTAAATCTTTTGTTCCTTCATTCTTATATCCGCAACAATGACAGATTTGGCTGCTCGCATAGAATGTGTCCACTTTCTTGATCACTTTTCCATACCACTTTGCTTTATATTCTAGCTGTGTTGTAAACTTTGACCAGGATA
>NZ_CATVYQ010000061.1:0-10883 GCF_958348295.1 uncultured Holdemanella sp. | reverse complement strand
TAAGATGAAACAAGGAAAAACAGTAGTGGCATCCTTATTAATAGTATTTGTCACTTTAGGACTAGATCAATGGACGAAATGGGCTATTGTGAAGTCAATCAAATTAAATGAAACCGTGGAAATGATCAATCATTTCTTTTACTTGACATATGTTCAAAATACTGGAGCTGGATTTAGTATGTTTGCACAAGCTGGAATGGGCTTTTTTGCAGCACTAACCATTATTGCACTTGTTGGAATGGTATATATGTTTTTTAAAACAAATGATTCACGCTATCAAATTTGCCTATCTCTAGTATTTTCAGGAGCTATTGGCAATTTTATTGATCGTATGAGCCTAGGATACGTTAGAGACTTTTTTAGTTTCTATATTTTTGGTTATCCATTTCCCGTATTTAATGTGGCGGACATTTGCATAACAGTAGGAATTGCATTAATATTAATCAGTATGTTTGTAGATGATAAGAAGGAGCAAGAGAGATGGAAAAAAGAATTCTAATAATAGATGAAGATACAAAATTAGATCGTTTAGATAAAGTTTTAGCTGAAAAGCTGGATTTTTCACGCAAAAGAATCAAAGATTTATTAGATGAAGGAAATGTCTTAGTGAATCAAAAAGTTATGAAGGCCAGTTATAAAGTTTGTGTTGGAGACGAAATTGAAGTTTCAATTCCTGAACTTGATTCAACTCAAGTACTTCCAGAACCAATCGATTTAGACATTGTTTATGAAGATCATGATATTATTGTCATTAATAAGCCAAAGGGTATGGTTGTTCATCCAGCACCAGGACATTATTCAGGGACATTAGTAAATGCTCTTTTATATCATTGTAAAGATTTGAGTGGCATTAACGGCATTATGCGACCAGGCATTGTTCACCGTATTGATAAAGATACATCTGGTCTTTTGGTTGTTGCCAAAAATGATAAGGCGCACGAGTCATTGAGTCAGCAATTACAGGATAAGACATGTCATCGTGAATATGTTGCCATAGTGCATAAACCATTTACACACGAATATGGTACGATTCATGCACCAATAGGACGTGATGAAAAGGATCGTCAAAAAATGGCAGTTACAGCTAATAATTCTAAGGATGCGATCACACATTTTAATGTATTAGAAAACTTCAGTAAGTTTGCGTACATCAAATGTCAATTAGAAACGGGTAGAACTCATCAAATTCGTGTACATATGCAATATATTGAACATCCAATTGCAGGAGATCCAAAATATGGTCCTAGAAAAACAATTCAGGCCAATGGCCAGTTATTGCATGCATGCGCCTTGGAATTTGTTCATCCAACAACACATGAAAAGATGCACTTTGAAGTACCGTTAGAACCAACATTTGAAAAAGTATTAAATGAACTTAGAGAAGGGGAAGAATAATGCGTAAAGATGTATTGAGTTGGGATCAGTATTTTATGGGTATGGCACATTTAAGTGCTATGCGTTCAAAAGATCCTAATACGCGTGTAGGAGCTTGTATTGTCAATCCACAAAAAAGAGTGGTTGGACTAGGCTATAATGGTTTTCCTTATGGATGTGAAGATGATGAATTTCCTTGGGAAAGAGACGGAGAATTTTTAGATACAAAATATCCATATGTTGTACATGCCGAATTGAATGCGATCTTAAATAGTATTCAAGATCTTCATGGCTGTACATTATATGTTTCTTTATTTCCATGTAACGAATGTGCAAAAGCCATTATTCAAGCTGGCATTACTTGTGTAGTTTACGAAAGCGATAAATATCAAGGTACGGAAGGAAATATCGCCAGTAAGCGTATGTTTCATGAAGCGGGTGTAAAATTAGTACAACTTCCGTATGATATTGAGGTTGAAACAAAAATCAATAATCGTTAAAGAAGTAACTTATGTTACTTCTTTTGCGTTTAGCATTTTATAGAAGCCGTTCAAAAGATGTATGAAGATAAAAAGTGCTATTATTCCATAGCGCAAAAGGATCGAAGAAGGCGTTAAACACCGATTTTTTGAGTATTTTTAAAATGAAGCTTTGCCACTTGGTAAAGCTTTTCTTTTCCAAATTTTTTTACAAATTCTTTGCCACAAGCATCCACTTTACTACCAGCCCCCTTTTCGAATTTAAAATTATATTTTTCTTCCATAAGATCCCAAGTTTCCAAAAATGCATTTCGAGCTAAGATGCTTGCACAGGCTACAGCCAAATATTTATTTTCTGCCTTAGTTTCAAAAGTAATACCGCGAATCACTTCAGGAAAACCTTGTAGATAGCGATAATAACTTTTTTCCTGGACAAATTGATCGATGACAATCTGTTTAGGAAGTGTGTATCCTTTGTGTACTAGATTGACATAAGCTTGGTTGTGCAAACGACATTTCATATCTACCATGTTACAAGAATCATGCATGTCATTATATTTTGAATTGGGTACAATCAAAATACTGTGTGGACACAATTCTTTTATAATAGGAGCTAATTTACGAATTTTAATATCATCGACTTGTTTAGAATCTTGAATCCCCAAATGAGCAAGCTTTTCTCTTGCTTTTTTTGTAACAATACAGCTTGCCACTACAACAGGACCAAAATAATCGCCAGTACCAACTTCATCACTTCCAGCTTGATCATATGCTTCTTTTTTACTTTCTTCTTTCTTTTCAGGTTCTAGCCAACTTAAATCAGCTCCCTGAAAAACGACTTTACCACTTGTATAAGCTATAATTGTACACTCTTTTGTTTTGATTTGATAATACGTATATTGAGGTGTACTTTCATTTAATATAAATGGGGTTAATCGATTTTTTAATTGGATTATTTCCTCTTTTGTCATTTTCTTTGTCAATGTTGCCATTTTAATCACCTTATTTAGTTTACCATAGTTTTTGTGTTAAAATAGTTAGGAATGGAGCGTTTTATGAAACAAAATTTTAGAGATGAACTAAATCAGGCAATTGATTTCTCAAGTGTACTAACTCAGATTTCTGCATTTTCCAGTTTTTCTTGTTCCAAAGAAAAGATTTTAAATGCATTGCCTCAATTTAATAAATTAGAAATACAAGAACAATTAAATTATGCCAAAGAAGCAATTCAGTTTGAACAAAACGGGTTGTTACTATCGTTATCAGGTGCAAATGATATTTCTTTACCTGTTTCAAAGGCAACTAAACAAATGACTTTAACAAGCAAAGAATTGATATCTATCTATCATTTTTTAACTGCAGTCAAACAGGCTAAACAAAGTTTGGATTCTTCGGAATTTAGTGAATTGACAAATCTAGCTCAATCTATGGAGGGTTGTTCTCGTTTAATGGATTCAATCATTTCAAAAATTGATTTGACAGGTTCAGTAAAAGAAGATGCTACTCCTGCTTTAAAAAGTATGCATAAGGCATTAGTTGATACGCGTCTTGTTCTACAATCAAAATCTAGACAGTTTTTAAAAAAGAATAGTTCTAAATTGATGGAAAATATGACGACAACTGTTTCTGGGCGTGTTGTTGTTTTGGTACGTGCTCAAGATAAAAATGCCTTTGGCGGTATGAGTCACGGACAATCTAGTTCTGGTCTTGCCTACTATGTTGAACCATCAAGCTTTGTATCGGATAATAATGAGATTTCTTCTTTACAAATTCGTATTGAAGAAGAAAAGAAGCGTATTTGTAAAGAATTGTCTTTACAAGTTAAGAAAAATGCCTTGGCATTAACTTCTGCATTAGAAACATTAACTGTAATTGATGTAGCTTTCACAAAGGCAAAATGGGCAGTACGCTATGACGGATGCATTCCATCGTTACAATCTAGAGATCATTCTTTATATTTAGAACATGCTAAACATCCATTGATTGATGAAAAGAAAGTGGTATGCAATACATATGAATTAAATGATCGACAGGCATGTTTGATGATTTCAGGACCGAATATGGGTGGTAAAACAGTTACATTAAAAACAATCGGCTTGTTTGTTGCACTAGCCCATGCTGCTTTTCCGGTGCTTTGCCACAAAGCCATTTTACCATTCTATCAATCGATGTATTTTGATATTGGAGATCGTCAATCTATTGAAAATAATTTATCTACATTTTCAAGTCACATTTCAAGATTATCAAATATTTGTCAAATGAGTGATGAAAATAGCTTTATTTTATTAGATGAAATTGGTAATGGTACAGATCCTTTAGAAGGAGCTAGTCTTGCGGTTGCGATATTAGAGTATTTGATTTCTAAGAAAAGTACGATTATTACTTCAACTCACTATTCACAAGTTAAAACGTATGGAAAGGCAAATGATGCTGTTTTAGTTTCTAGTGTAGAATTTAATCCAGAAACACTTAAGCCGACTTATAAATATATTCCGGGCGTATCCGGTGCGAGTTATGCTTTTCATATCGCAAGAGAATATCATTTAGAAGAAACAATTTTAGCAAGAGCGGCTTTTTTAAAGGATGAAAATGAAAAACAGACGGAAAAAGAGTTGGAAAAATTAGAAAAACTTCAAAATGATGTTTTGAAACAGAAAGAGCGTTTTAATTTGTTGATTGAAGATGCGCATCGTGTTCAAAAAGAAGCTTATGAAAAAGAAAAAGAAATTGAAAAGCGTAAAGCTGAATTGGATACCACATATCAAGAACAATTAAATGAGATGCTAGAAAAGAAAAAAGCACAGGCCAAAGAAATTCTGACTGTACTTCGCAAGGAAAAAACGGGTAAACAACATAAACAAATCGAAAAGATGCATGAATTGGATCTTTTAAATGATAATATGCTTGAGATGGAAGTGGAAGAAAAGAAAGAATTTAAAGTGGGTGACTATGTCAAGATTATAGGCTTGAATTCACATGGAGAAATTGTAGATATTCGAAGAAATGAAGCTACAGTTTTAACGAATGGAATGAAGATGAAAGTGAAGCTTTCAAAGTTGGAGCCTATGCATAAACCGCAAATCAAAAAAACAACATATAAAGCGCATGTAGAAAGTGTATCGAGTCGCTTTTCTTTAGAGTTGAATCTAATTGGAATGCGTGTTGAAGAAGGTATTGCAGCTTTAGATAAATATTTAGATCAGGCTGTTGTAAAACACATAAAACAAGTTCGTATTATTCATGGTATGGGTACGGGTGCTTTGCGTACAGCTGTATGGAAGGATTTAAAGAAACAGCCAAATGTTTCTAAATTTACAAGTGCAGGTCCAAGCGAAGGTGGACTTGGAGCAACAATTGTCATATTAAAGTAGGGGATAAAATGAGTATTTCTAAACATTTACAAGATAAATTGGCATTACTTCCAGATTCACCTGGTTGTTATATCATGAAAGATGAGCATCAAAATATTTTGTATGTAGGAAAAGCTAAAGTTTTAAAAAATCGTGTACGATCTTATTTTCATGGTACGCATAACAATAAGACAACGCGTTTGGTTTCGCATATTCGAGATTTTGAATTTATTGTAACGGGTAGTGAAAAAGAGGCTTTATTATTAGAAATCAATCTAATTAAAAAACATACACCGCCATATAATATTATGTTTATGGATGACAAGACATATCCATATATTGAGATCACAAAGGAAAATAATTTTGTGGTTCGTACAACGCGTAATATAAAAAATAAGAAGAATGAATATTTTGGTCCTTATCCAAGTAGTCAATCGGCTTATGAAATTGTTAAGTTGATTAATCAAATCTTTTGCGTACGTAAATGCCGTCATATTCCAGATAGTCCATGTTTGTACTATCATATGCACCAGTGTTTAGGACCTTGCATTAATGATATTGATCCTAAGGAAAATGAGAAGACGCGTAAGAAAATTAAAAAATTCTTGCAGGGTGATACAAAAGAGGTCATGGATTCTTTGCAATCTAAAATGTTAGAGGCGAGTGAAAATTTACAGTTTGAAAAGGCACAAGAAATCTATAATACGATTCAGGCGTTACAGCATGTTATTGAAAAACAAACAATCGACTTTAAAGATCGAGCGAATCGTGATGTTTTTGGATATTATGTGGATTCGGGTTACATTTCTTTTCAAGGGTTCTTTATTCGTCAAGGTAAATTGTTGGAAAGAAATATGTCTATTACACCTTTGTATGAAGATGAGATGGATGCCTTTACAAGTTTTATTGTGCAATATTATGAGAAAAATGTTGTGCCTAAAGAAATATTGGTTCCTGAAGGTACGCCGATAGATGTTTTAAAAGAAGCTTTAAATACGAATGTACATATTCCTGTTCGTGGAGAAAAGAAAAAGTTGATTGACTTGGTGTACAAAAATGCGAAAGAGGCGCATGAACAAAAGTTTAAACTGGTATTTCGCAAGGATAACGAATTAAAAAAGGCCAATGATATGTTGAGTGAGATTTTTAAGACGGATATTCATACTGTAGAAATGTTTGATAACTCACATATTCAAGGTACGTTTAATGTTAGTGGTTTAGTTGTTTTTAAGGATGGAATTCCTGATAAAAATTCGTATCGTCATTATAAATTGGATGGTTACAGAAGCGATGTCGATAGTATGAAAGAAGTTATTTATCGAAGATACTTCAGGTTGTTAAAAGAGCATCAGCCAATGCCCGATTTATTATTGGTGGATGGTGGTGCCTTACAGATCAATGCTGCCAAAGAAATTATAGATATGTTACAACTTAATTTACGCGTTGCAGGTTTAGTGAAGGATGATAAGCATGCGACAAGAGCTTTAATGGATTCAAATCTTAATGAAATTCCAATAGATTCAAAGTCCAGTTTATTCTTTTTATTGACACGTATGCAGGATGAAGTGCATCGTTTTGCGATTACGTATCATAGAAAACTTAGAGATCAGTCTATGACCAAATCGGTATTGGATACGGTGAGTGGAATTGGACCAAAGCGTAAGAAAGAATTGTTGAAGCATTTTAAGAGTATGAAACAAATGCGCCAGGCGAGTGTTGAAGAAATAGCTACAGTAATTCCTGAAAATGTTGCTAAGATTCTTTATGCTCGTTTGCATGAGAATTGATAGTTTAGTATAATATTTGGCGTGAGGTACTTATTTTGATTAGTAAAAAAGAATTGCGAGCACGTGTTCTTTTGATTGTGGTTTGTTTTGCGATAGGATGTTATTGCCTATACTACATGGATAAATCATATGATCCTTTAGCTCGATATCCTTATACCACCGATGAGAATCGCGATATTATTCTAGAATATTTGGATAGTGATGATATTGATTATTTAGTCAATCAACATATTACGCCAGATAAATTTATGGATTTTATCGAGTTGAGTGATTTTGATTTAAAAAACACGTTATATTATAAAGAGGCAAAGGATACGCAGGATGCCGATAATGAATATATTGTCAATTTTGTAAATCGTTTTCGAAAAAATTTTTCGTATGAATCTTTAAAAGAATTGTTATCCCACTATTCTTATATTGATTTAACAACTTTTTATGAGAATGAAGCCGTATTATTTTCAAATCTTAGATTGGTGACGGATCCGACAAATCCTTATACCGTTTTAAACCAGGAGAATACAGTCTATAAGTATGCTCCAGAAAATTTAGTTTCTTATAATGGTGTTTATGTACAGAGTGCTATGGTTGATGATTTGACGAATATGTTGGATGCTTATAAATCCGTAATGGACGAACAAGATCAGCTTAGTATTTCAAGTGGATATTTAAATTATGAAGAAATATTAGATTTATATGTCAATGCTTCAAAAGAATTTAGTGGTATTGATAATTATATGTTTAGTGCTGGTAAAAATGAGCAACAGCTAGGCTATACAATTGTTTTAAATGGACAAGATGAATGGATCAACCTTTGTAAACTTTATTTAAATGAAGATATGGATTACACACAGGTACAGGAAGAATTATCAAAAGAAAACCAGAATCGTGTTGAATGGCTCCTTGAAAATGCGTATCGATATGGTTTTGTGGTGCGTTATGAAATGGGTCAGGAAAAAAAGACAGGACATTGGTATCAACCTTTTGTATTGCGTTATGTGGGTGTAAAAACCGCAAAAGCTATGCACGATAGTAATAAGGGTATGGAGCAAATGACTTTTAAGGATGAATTGGAGTAAAAAAGTTTATGAAAATAGTTGTTGTGAGTGATTCGCATGGAAGAAATGATATATTAAATTTGATTCGCGAAAAACATCCTGAAGCAAGATTATTTATTCATTGTGGGGATCTTGAGGATGATCCAATGAATTATCCGGGCTATATTATTGTTCGTGGCAATAATGATTATTTTGGTCGTTTTGAAGATCAGCGTATTATTCCGATTGGAAAGCATCGTATCTTTGTTACGCATTCACATCGTTTCTCTTATTTTTCAAGATGTGAACAATTAGCAAATCGAGCAAAAGAATTGGATTGTGACATTGTTTGTTTTGGACATACACACGTAGCTTATTTTGATCAAGTTGATGATGTAGTATTATTGAATCCAGGATCTTTATCGCATTCAAGGGATGGAAAACCTTGTAGTTATGCGGTTTTAGATATAGATGAAAATCATGTTTCGGTTGACTTTAAGTTTGAACCGGAATGGTAAGAAAGAAGGAAGTTTATGTATAAAATTAGTGAGCTATATGATTTAAATCACACTTTAGCAAAGGATTATTTATCGCAATTTGAATATCCTTGGCAGGCATTGTCTGGAATCAAAGAATTGATTTTAGAATTAGGTAAAAATTTAGGCGAAGATTATGTAGAAGTAAAAGAGCAGGTTTGGGTTCATAAAAGTGCACATGTTTTTGAAAGTGCTTATTTAGGAGCTCCATGCATTATTGGTCCTGAAACTGAAGTTCGTCATTGTGCTTTTATTCGTGGTAGTGCCTTGGTTGGTGCAAATTGTGTTGTAGGAAATAGTGTTGAATTAAAAAATTGCATTTTATTTGATAATGTGGAGACACCACACTATAACTATGTTGGGGATAGTATTCTTGGATTTCATGCTCATTTAGGTGCTGGTGGTATCACAAGTAATTTGAAGAGTGCTAGAGATAATATTATCTTAAGAAGAAAAGATGAAAATTATAATGTGGTTGAAGAATTTGAAACGGGATTAAGAAAAATCGGTGCTTTTATGGGCGATTATGTAGAGGTTGGATGTAATTCTGTGCTTTGTCCAGGAACTATTATTGGTCCACATACAAATGTATATCCTTTATCTCGTGTGCGTGGTCAGATTGCGGCAAATTCAATTTTCAAAGATGCCACACACGTATCTTTAAAAGATTAATCTTACTGACTTGTAATTTTACAAGTCTTTTTTCTTATGGTAATGTTTAGGTATGAAAAAGTTTGTTAAGTTTATATTTAAATTATTGTTGATTTTAGTGATTGCCTTTGTAGGAATCTTTTTTGGCAAAGGATATTGGGGCTATTTAGAACTTACATCTTCTAAATCAGTAGATCAAGCTGTGAGTGAAGTTACATCAAGCCCATATTTTGTAGGATATGATGATATTTCACCAGAACTTATTCGAGCGACTGTTGCGATAGAAGATCGTCGCTTTTATGATCATAGTGGTGTAGACTATATTGGTCTAGTTCGTGCAGCTGTATCTCAATTTGATAATGATTTATTAAAGAGTGGAGGATCTACAATAACGCAGCAATTGGCTAAAAATCTGTATGGTATGTTTGATGGTTCTTGGGATCGTAAAAGTACTGAATTTTTTATAGCTCGCTATTTAGAGAAACATTATTCAAAAAATGAAATTCTAGCGCTTTATGTCAATGTGATCAATTATGGAAATAATTATACGGGTATCTATGAGGCAAGCATGGGATATTTTGATACAGATCCTGAGGATTTGACAATAGCGCAGGCTTCTTTACTGGCGGGTATACCGCAATCGCCAAACAATTATGAGTTAGTTTATCATTTTGCCCAAGCCAAACAAAAACAATATGCTGTATTAAAGGCAATGGCTGAGTGTGGTTATATATCAGAAAGTGATATAGCGACCTATTATAATGCATCTGTTTAAATGGATGCAATTTTTTAATTTTTATTCGAAAAGGTGCCTTTTTTTTCGTATAAGAGTATGTAGGAAAATGCCTACTAGAAATGAGGTGCTGATGCGTAGCGCAAATTTATTAAATGATTTCGCCTTCAAGTATGTTTTTGGCGAAGATTGTAAAGAGGCCAATGATGCCTTAAAATCATTACTTACGGTATTTTTAGAAAGGAAGGTGAATAAAGTTGTTGTAAAGAATTCAGAAATGGTAAAAGACTATAGTAAGATGAAAAATCCAAGATTGGATTTATTAGTTGAATTTGATGATCGAACCATGGTGGATTTAGAAATGCAGTTAAGACAAACGCAAGATTATTTGCCGATTCGCTTTAGTTATTATTTGGCTAGACTACATGGATCACAACAATTGGAAGGAAAATACTACAAACAATTAAAGGAAACGATTGTCTTAGTGTTCTTTAATGTGAATCTAATTGAAAATGATCGAATGTGTAACACATTCACATTGAAAAATGAGGATGGCTTATCTTTTGTGAAAGAAGCGGAAGATCGAATGAAGATACGAACGGTAGAAATGGCAAAGTTGGATGTAAATAAGCCACTTGAAGACATGAATGAACAAGAAAAGATGATTTATTACTTTTTAAATTGCCACAAGGGAATGGATGATAGTAAAATTAAGGTGATGATAGAAAGTGATGGGGTGATTCAAATGTTAGAGAAGCGTGTAGAAACGATATCGGATGATGGTTGGAAGAAAATAATAGAAGATTTTCAAAAATTGCATGAAAATGAAGAGCGAATGGAACGACAGCTCGAACTTGAAGAGGCTCATAAAGCACAAGAAGAAGCAAAAAAGACATTACAAGAAGCAAATAAATTAAACCAAGAAGCAAATAAATTAAA
>NZ_CATVYQ010000060.1:0-11136 GCF_958348295.1 uncultured Holdemanella sp. | reverse complement strand
AACCTCGTTGTATTTACTATTTCTCAATGGGATTTAGTTTTACAATTGAGCTTTTAAAATATAATTTTTTTATACTCTTTGTACATCATTAAAGTATAATATAGACAAGAATAGAGGTAGATTTATGAAACACAAAATTGTATTTTTCGACATGGACGGAACTCTTTACCAAACCGAAAATGACATCATTCAAGAAAGTGCATTAGATGCCCTTCAGACATTAAAAGATAAAGGATATATTGTTTGTGCGGCTACAGGTCGTCCTTTAAACCAGTTGAAACTTATTTTACAACGCATTCAATTTGATTATTACGTATTAATCAATGGCAGCTATATATTAGACAAAGACTTTCAAGAAATTGGTAGCTACCCCATCTTACAAGACAACGTCAACGATTTAGTTGATTTTAGTAAAAAACACGAAACAGGCCTAATGTTCCACTTTGGAGACGCTACATACATTTATAACAACTTTTACCCAATGTATGACTTCTGTAAATATTGCAATGTGCTAGATTCACTGTTCTACGATCCAAGCCAATCTTATCACTTAAGACACAAAGCCTTTAACGCCGTAGTTCTTACTAAAGACAAAAAACTAGTAGATGCATTTATGGAATCTCATCCTGATTTAAGAAATGATTTGATCAACGTAAAAACCGATGGATTCTGCTTCGATATCTTCAATGCAGATAACGACAAATCAAAAGGTATTGAAATGATTCTAGAAAAAACAGGATTAACATGGAAAGATGCCATCTGTTTTGGAGACAGTACAAATGATATCCACATGTTAAAGAAAGCCGATATTGGCGTTGCAATGGGAAATGCAAGTGATTTTGTCAAAAGCTATGCTAACTTTGCCACAACATCTACATACGATAACGGTATCTATAATGCAGTCACAAAAATATTAAAAGATGAATAAACATATATAAAAGACATCATCGCAATTAGAATGATGTCTTTTTTAGTATCATAATAGTATCATTTAAGTCCATACTCATTAAATGAAAAAAAAGCCTTTATCTAAGGACAAAGGCTTTAATTACTTATTAAGCTTAAATTACTTAATTTCTACAGTAGCTCCAGCAGCAACTAATTTTTCTTTAATTGATTCTGCTTCTTCTGGAGATACGTTTTCTTTAATAGCAGCTGGAACACCATCTACTAATTTCTTAGCGTCAACTAATCCTAAACCAGTAATTTCACGTACGGCTTTGATTACAGCAACTTTTGTTCCACCAACATTTGTTAATGTAACAGTTACTTCGCTAGGTCCTGCAGCTTCTTCAGCAGCAGCAGCTGGAGCAGCAACAGCAGCAGCAGCTACTACACCAAATTTTTCTTCGATTGCACTTACTAAGTCGTTTAATTCTAAAATTGTTGCTTCTTCTAAATAAGAAAGAATTTCTTCTTGAGTTAATTTAGCCATTTTATTTTCCTCCTATAATTAATTACGCAGCAGCTTCTTCTGTAGCTGGTGCTTCTTCTGTTTTTACAGATCCGTTTTCTTTAGCTTCTGCCAATGCTTTAACAGTCATAGCAAATTTGATAACTGGAGCATTTAAGCAAGATGCGAATTTAGCCAACATACCTTCTTTGTTAGGTAATGCAGACAATTTTTGGATAGTAGCTTCGTCTACCATAGCTCCATCCACGATACCAGTTTTTAATACTAATGCTTCATGATTTTTAGCGAATTTAGCTAATACACGAGCAGGAGCAACTGGATCTTTACCAAATGCCAATGCGTTAGGTCCAACTAAAGTTTTTGCGAAATCTTCGTGACCTAATTTTTCAGCTGCACGACGAGCGATTGCGTTACGGTAAACTTTGAATTCAACGTCTTCTTCACGCAAAGCACGACGAAGTTCTGTTACTTCCTTTACTGATAATCCACGGTATTCTACTAATACAACACTACTAGCAGCTTCCATTTTTTCAGTTAAGGCGATAACGTCAGCTTCCTTTTGTGCAAGGATGTCTTTGTTCATTCGATCCACCTCTTCTTTCATCTATTGTAACAATATTCAAAAGAAAAGCCCGCATCAAAGACGGGCTAATTGTGCAAAGTCAATGCATCATACCCTCGGTAACATAATTAAGCATACGCCGTTACTGTCTTTGGAATATTGATAACAATCCATAGTTTAATTTATTTTACTAGATTTGTCAATTACTTAACGATCTCAACGTGGATTCCAGGACCCATTGTTGTTGAAACAACTAAGTTCTTCATGTATGCACCTTTAATAGTTGCAGGACGAGCCTTAGCAATTGTATTGAAGATTGCATTGAAGTTTTCAACTAATGCTTCTTCTGTAAAGCTTGTTTTACCGATAGCTAAGTTGATATTTCCTTCTTTATCTACACGGTAAGTAACTTTACCTTTTTTGATTTCATCAATAGCCTTAGCAACATCCATTGTTACTGTACCAGTCTTAGGGTTTGGCATTAATCCTTTAGGACCTAATACACGTCCTAAACGTCCTAATTGACCCATCATATCTGGAGTAGCTACTAATACATCAAAATCGAACCAACCTTTAGAGATTTTTTCGATAATATCTGCACCACCAACGAAATCAGCACCAGCAGCCTGAGCTTCTTTTTCTTTTTCGCCTTGTGCAACTACACAAACGCGTTGTGTTTTACCAGTTCCATTAGGTAATACCATTGCTCCACGGATTTGTTGATCAGCGTGACGAGGGTCTACGTTTAAACGGAAACTTACTTCAACACTTGCGTCGAATTTTGTTTTACTAGTTTCTTTAGCTAATTTAACAGCTTCTTCAATTGAATAAGTTTTTGAACGATCAACTAATTTAACTGCTTCAGCATATCTCTTACTTACTTTTGCCATTATTGATGTTCCTCCTATTCAAATCCTTCAACCTTGATACCCATGTTACGTGCAGTACCAGCAACAATACGCATTGCAGCTTCTACATCATTGGCATTCAAGTCTGGCATTTTGTACTCAGCAATTTCTTTTAATTGATCAACTGTAATTGTACCAGCAACTACTTTTTGATCTCCACTTGCTTTTTGTACGTTTGCTGCTTTTTTCAATAAGTTAGCAGCAGGTGTTGTTTTCAATACGAAATCAAAACTCTTATCTTCATAAGCAGTAATGACAACTGGAACAATATCACCTTTACGATCTTTTGTTGCATCATTGAAAGCTGTACAGAACTGAGGCATGTTGATACCAGCACTTGCTAATGCTGGACCTGGTTTAGCTCCACCAGCTTGGAACTGCAACTTACAAACTTTTGTAACTTTTTTCTTGCTCATAAGACGTTCCTCCTATATTTTGTCCTATGCTGTGGTAATACGAACAGTTACGCATTCTCCCACGCATGCCTATTTACTATACACCACTATAATCTGTGATGCAAGCTCATTCTAAAAAAAATTAGAGAAAATCATTGATTCTCTCTAATCATTTACATCCTCCTTCATACGAAGAATCGATTTCTTAAATTTATCCATTTTCTTTTGAGCTCTTTTGTCATCATGATCATACACTTCACTTCTTAAATCTGATTGGAACGAATAAATATCCGACTGCATATCTGACCATACATCATATATATCTGATACGCAATCTGACCAATCATCGTAAGCATCTGAACTAGCATCACTCCACACATCATAGTCTTCCGTATCATATGCATCTTTAATAATGCCATTATAGTAAATATCGTATAAGTCATGCACTGTCTTATCATATATATCATACATAGCATTACCTGCATCCTCATATATATATTCATAGATGCCACTCAAATCTTTGTATTTTACCTTGTACGATGTATCCTCATTCATTATCAATTCAGCATACTTATAAGCATATTCTCTTAATCGTATCGACAATAATTCTGTCTGTTTTAAAGCACCATCATAATATGCCTTTACCTTGTCTACATTTTTAGTATATGAATTAAAATCCGTAATTTCTTCACTCAACGCATCCCTTTCACTTTCTAATTTTTCCTTTGTGTCCTCAACATCCTTGATTGCCATCTCCTCTATCTCGTCAATCGAAGAAGCAGATACCTCAATTACATTTACATTCATTTTCTTTTCTACATTATCTTTGGCAACCGGTGCACTTGTGCAACCACAAAGAACCAAGCACAAACTCAAACACATTAACCTTTTCATTATTATTCACTCTTCTTTCCAAACTCATTAATGACATCTTCTAAACAACATGGTAATTTTCCAGTAATACAAACCCTATTCAACAAATCTATTTTACTTTGTAAATCCACACACTTCTTATCCAACTCACCCAGCTTTCTTTGACTCAACTCCTTTAAATTTCCCTCATTTATAATCTCCTTAACTTCATCCAAACTAAAACCTAAACTCACCAACACTTTTATATTCCATAATTGTCTTAGCCCTTCTTCGTCAAACTCTCGATCTTTTCCTTCTTCATTCTTTAAAATCACTCCCTTCTTTTCATATCTACGAATCATATTTCTCGTGATTCCCAGATGTTCTTCGATCCACTTCACCTTATACTTCATTGTCCACTACTCCTTTTCCAATCTACAGCCTTGTTCTTAGAACAACGCAAGCTAAAAAAGTTATTTCTTCTATCCTTTTTTGCCATAACAGACCTTGTAGATTTCGCGAACAAAAAAAGCGGTACAACGACCGCATTGAGTTTAAAGAATAATAATGTTAATATATCCACATGAACTTAGAAAAATGGATAGAAAAAAATTTTAATACAACAGAATATACACTCGAAAAAACAGATAAAGGTATCAGTAACCATAACTATATATTGACAATCAACAACGATAAATACATGGTACGCGTACCGAAGAAGAATCATGAATCACTTGGTTTACAACATGAACACGAAAAAGAAATTTTGCCACTTGTTTCTGATTTAGATGTGCCCACTGTTTTATTCGACGAAAAAGAAGGTATTAAAGTCACTCATCATATTGAAGATGTAAAAACATTTAATGAATGTAAAGACAAAGACAAATTCGCAAGATGTGCAAATTTAATGAAATCTCTTCATGCAAAAGAAGCCCCTTTATTTATTTTTAACCCTTTTGGAAAAATTGAATTCTATAAATCCCAAATCAAAGAATGTATCGTATCTTTTCCAAATGAAGAAAACTTTTTAGAAGCATTAAAAAAAGAATATAAACCAAACACACTATGTCACAACGACTTTGTACAAGGAAATATTCTTTATAGTGATACAAAAGATTATTTGATTGATTATGAATATGCAGCTAAAAACGATTATCGCTTCGATATTGCCAGCTTCTTTTCAGAAAACAACATTCATTATATCGACCAAAGAGACCAGTTCTATCAAGCCTATTTTGATGGAGAAATTGACCCTATGATTGATGTACAAGTACAAGCATTTGAAAGAATGGAAGACATTCTTTGGGGATATTGGGCAAATATGCTTTACGAACAAAGAGACGAACAAATATACTTTGATATCGCAAAAGACAAAGAAAAACATTACAGAGGTTAGACTACCTCTGTTTTTTCATCTATATCCATAAATTCTTCATGCGATAAAGATACTGTTAAATACAAATCATCACCAATGATTTGTTTTGCACCTTTATCATTACATAATTGTTTTGCCTTATCATAATACCTTTTTGGAAGCAACATAGGATTACATAAAATACCATTATACTCACAAATCACAATATGCTTTCCATCTTGAATTGAAACCATTTCTTTTAATGTATCCAATTTTAAATATGGCATATCCGCAACCATCAGTATACAAGCATCATTCATACACGCACCAACACCTAACGCAATAGAATGACCTTGTCCATATTCAGGGTGATCATTCATGATTACACGATACCCTAAAGTTTCAGCCATTTCTTTTATCTTTTCATACTGTGTGACTACAATGACATCCAAA
The DNA here is from genome assembly GCF_958348295.1 of uncultured Holdemanella sp. Lineage (NCBI taxonomy): Bacteria > Bacillati > Bacillota > Erysipelotrichia > Erysipelotrichales > Erysipelotrichaceae > Holdemanella > uncultured Holdemanella sp. Next base: position 5,198 of record NZ_CATVYQ010000060.1, on the reverse strand, counting down.
AAAGCACTTGCCCTATCAAAAGCATATTCTATCAACTTCTTTCCATGGAACTCATACAGAAGCTTATTTGAAACAAAGCGTCTGGAAAAACCAGACGCTAAGATAATTAAAGAAATATTATTCATCTTCTTTTCCTAATAACACTTTTTCAGCTGTAATAGGCAAAGTACGAACCTGCACACCTGTCGCATGTTTTACGGCACTGGCAATTGCACTTGTTGGTGTATTAATAACAACTTCTCCAATGGATTTAGCACCAAAAGGCCCATTGTCTTCATAGCTGCTTTCAAATTCAACACGAACGCTAGGAACATCTACTCTTGTTGGTAACTTATACTGTAAGAAATTACGATTACGCATCTTACCATCATCTGAGTATGTGATATCCTCACTTAAAGCCATACCAATACCTTGTACAATACCACCTTCAGCTTGTACACGAGCCAAGTTAGGATTGATAACCGTACCACAATCAACTACAGAAACATAATCATGAACCTTAATTTCACCCGTTAATTTATCTACATCCACTTCAGCAATACCAACCATAAATGGAGGTGGACTTGTAGGTGACATATGAGAGTCACTGGCAATCAAAGCTTTTGCGATACCACCATTGAAACACGTGTCCGCAAAATCAGCCAAACTCATTTCATGCACATGATCTAACGTATTGATTTTCTTACCATCAAATTCAATATCTTTTTTATCCACATTGAAGAATCCAGCGGCTGCTTCTAAAATAGAATTTCTTAGTTTTTCACAAGCCTTTACTACAGCCATACCCGTTACATACGTTGTACTTGATGCATAAGAACCCGTATCATAAGGTGAGTGATCTGTATCTAATGCACTTGTTACAACTTGATCTACATTACAATCCATACATTCTGCAACCATTTGGGCAAGAATAGTATCACAACCCGTACCCATATCTGTAGCACCAATACTTAGTGTATAGAAACCATCATCCTGCAATTTGATTTCAACAGAACCTACATCAAGGCCCGAAATACCACTACCTTGCATAGATAAAGAAACACCTAAACCACGAACAAAGTCTCCCATATCACGTCTTAAAGGTTTGTTCTTGTAGTCAATCATTTCCATAGCTTTTTCTAAACAACGATCCAATGCGCACGCATTCAATTCTTCATTATAATACTGCGATAACACTTCATTTTCACGTGTCATATTCTTAAAACGGATTTCACAAGGATCCATATTCAATTCATCAGCCAATTCATTAATAATGGATTCAACCGCAAACTGACCCTGTGTAGCACCATATCCTCTATAGGCACCTGCACGCATTGTATTTGTATAAACTACATCATATGTAAAGCGACTTGCCTTTACATGGTTATATAAAGGTAATGATTTATGTCCTGCTAAACCAATTGTAGTTGGACCATGTTCACCATAAGCACCTTGATTTGATAATGTATATAAATCAATTGCTTCAATCGTTCCATCTTTTGTAGCGCCAATACGAACATGCATTTTCATTTCATGTCTTGAGTTACTAGCCGCAAAAGTTTCTTCACGCGTATACACGATTTTACTTGGCTTTTTAAGTTGCCACGTAACAAATGCAGTAAAAATTTCACAACAAGCTGTTTGTTTAGCCCCAAAACCACCACCAATTCTTGGCTTGATCACATTGATTTTTGATTTTGGAATTTCTAAAGCATTACTTAAAATTCGACGAACATGGAAAGGAATCTGTGTAGAACTTACACAGTTCAAACGACCGTATGTATCAATATAACAATATGAACGCATTGTTTCCATCATTGCCTGTGCATTAGCCTTTGTATGATAATCTCTTTCTAAGACTACATCACACTCTTTTAATACGGCATCCACATCACCAACAACACTTTCTCCACTGCTGACAATATTACGCTTTACATCATTACCAATCTCACAAAGACACTTATAATCGTCTTCTTCATGAACCACGATTGTATTATCGATCGATTTCTCAAAATCCAACAATGGTTCTAATACTTCATAATCTACTTTAATAGCTTTTAAAGCACGATCCACACAATCCTCATTAGCTCCGGCAACAATCGCAACTTCATCCCCTACGTAGCGAACTACATTTTCTAAGATTCTTCGATCATAAGGACTTGGTTCAGGATAAGATTGCCCTGCCAATGTAAAACGAGAAGTTGGAACATCCTCATATGTATATACAGCTTCAATTCCAGGAATTTTTTTTGCAATGGAAGTGTCAATACTTTTAATTTTCGCATATGCATGTGGACTTCTTAAAAGTTTGACAATCAAACAATCCTTAGGTGCTAAATCATCACAATATACAGGCTGCCCTGTAACTAAAGCCATCGCATCTTTTTTGACGACACCTTTTCCTACACTATTCATGATTTTCACCTCGACTTAAGTATGCCTTAATAGCACGCATTTGCGACATATACCCAGAACAACGGCATAAATTTCCAGCTAAATAAGCACGAATTTCGTCATCACTTGGATTCACTAATTCTTTTTCCATTGCCAAAACATTCATAATAAATCCTGGTGAGCAAAAGCCACATTGTTCTGCACCTTGTTTAGCCATAAACATACCAAATTCACCCGCTTCTTTTTGAAGTCCTTCAAGTGTCGTAATTTCATGACCATCACATCGAATAGCTAATGTACTGCAAGAAAGAATTGGCGTTCCATCCTTCCATACTGTACACAATCCACAGTTTGCAGTATCACACCCTCTTTTCACGCTGTAACAACCATGATCTCTTAGCCAGTCAAGCAATAAAGTTTGTGGCTGTACATCATCCTGAATCAATTTTCCATTCACTTTAATTTTAACCAACATAAGACTCTACCTTTCTCAATAACTTCTGAGTTAATCCCTCAACAAGTTTTTCTCTATATTCCTTACTTCCACGCATATTATCTGCGCAATATACATCTAGATCAATATGATCTAAATCACAATTATAAACTTTCGCAATGGCTGGTCTTGCTCCAAAACAGAATCGATAGTGATCTGCATATTTAGTACAAGATGCATTTAAAACACTTAAATCCGTAGCGCTTCTTCTTACCGAAACAAAAGCACTAGGCAAGTTTGTCTTCTTCACATAAATATATTCCACAATATCCTTTTCATATGGAAGACTTATGAATTCTTCAAGTGAAATACGACCATGTGCATATGTTTGTACATCACACTCTAAACATAACAAGCTACAGATAACATCACTAAAGCTAAAGCGTGAATATACACTTCCTCCAACTGTCGCCAAATTTCTTAATTGTACACCAACAATATCCTTTACAGCATCTCTAAACACATGACATGTTGCTTTATTAAATGATTTATGTGTTTCTAATTGGCGTAAAGTTACCATGGCTCCAATTTTAAATTCAGCATCATCTTCTTCAATTTGGTCCAAACCTAGTTTACTCAAATCGATAGCGGTTGGAATTTGAATATCTTCCATCTTTAACCAAATCATACCACCCAAAATCATATTCTTCTTATTTTTTGTTAATAGCGCATACGCCTCATCCAAAGATTCTGGCGTCGCATAATTCATTATTCTTAACATAATGGATACGCTCTCTTTCTTTACTAAAATTTTAACACAAAAAGAAAGTGTTAAACACAATGTTTAACACCTATTTATTAGTCTTTTTTACCAGGCAAAATCAAATTTAATACGGTTGCGATCACAAACGTCATAATAATTCCGTTTTGTGCAAAAATATTTCCAACCCAACTTGGTAATTGTGCTAGAACTGTAGGAACTTGTCCAATACCAATTCCTAGACCAATAGCCAAGGCAATAATCAAAGTGTTTCTTTCATTGAATTCAACACGCATCAATGATTGAATACCACTCACTAAAATACTCGCAAACATAATAACAGCTGCGCCACCAAGTACAGATTGAGGCATAACCGCAAATAAAGCACTTAATTTTGGACAGAAACCACAAAGAATCAAGAAGATTGCTCCTGTCATAATTGTAAAACGGTTAACAACTTTAGTCACTGAAACCAAGCCAACATTTTGAGAGAATGAGGTATTTGGCAAAACGCCAAACAATGAGGCTACAACAGAACCTAAACCATCTGCCAATACGCCACCTTGTAATTCTTCAGAAGTTGCTTCACGATCTAAACCACCATTTGTGATACCAGAAACATCTCCAACTGTTTCAACCGTTGTTGCGATAAACATAATTCCCATCGCAATAATAGCCTCTAAATTAAATTCCATCTTCACTGGCATAAATGTTGGAAGTGCAATCCAAGAAGCTGTTTGAACTTGTGTAAAATCAACCATTCCAAGTACAATAGCTAAGATATATCCAGCAATAATACCAATCAAAATGGATGCATTATTCACAAATCCTTTGATTTGTTTTGCGATAATAATCACCAAAATAACAAATGTACCTACTAATAAATGTTTAGGATCTCCAAAATCAGCAGCACCACTACCGCCACCAAAATAATTGATACCAACAGGAAGTAATGATAACCCAATCGAAATGATAACTAAACTTGTAACAACAGGTGGGAATAATTTTCTTAATGGTTTAATAAAGAAACCTAAAACCATCTCAAATAAACCACCAATTAAACTTGCTCCCATCAATGCACCATAACCATATAGAGCCCCCATTGCTTTGGCAGTTCCAATAAATCCTGAACTAGTACCCATAACGATTGGAAGTTTAGCTCCCACTTTCCACACTGGATATAACTGAACTAAAGTAACAGCTCCGGCAATAAACATCGCATTTTGAATCAATGCAGATTTTAAATCCGGTGATAATCCAAGCATTCCTGCAATAATTAATAATGGACTGATATTTCCAAGAAACATCGCTAATACGTGCTGAATACCTAAAGGCAATGCCTCTTTTAAAGGTACAACACCATCAAGTTCATATATAGAACCTTTTTTCACATCTTCTTTTCTCATGTTTTCCTCCGAAAATAAAAAAGTCTCGCACAAAAACGAGAATCAACACGACACAATAAAAATAGTAGGTTGATTCATAGTCCCTGAATTTACGGTTTAGGGGTAGAAACATCGACACCGTATTAGTCGACATATACGAAACACGTTTGGATTATATCATTAATCTAACAAAAAAAATAGGACAAATCGTCCTATTTCCATAATTTTTCAGGATATACACCATCTT
>NZ_CATVYQ010000059.1:0-11291 GCF_958348295.1 uncultured Holdemanella sp. | reverse complement strand
ATCCGTATTTTCTAAAACGATGCCTGCATATTGAAATACAGTATCCATATTCAACTCATTTTTGAATGCATAATCCAATATGGTTGCCACCATTGCACCAAGCTGTGCTTCATCCACATCGGCTTCAATCATACAGTGCATTTCATTTTCATTAACAGAACTTTTAAACAATCCCATCAACAATCTCTGATTTTCATTCATATCCTGCAACCTCCTCATCTTCATTCTTACGGTTTGGATTTTCTAAGGCATCAAGATACAGGAACAAGAAACTTAAATCATCGGTTAAAAGACTCATTGTTTCTTCTTCGTCCTTGTCTGTACACTTCAGCTGAGCAGTGTACTTAGACAGAAAATCCACCTGTTTCATGTTAAGCTTCCAGCTTACATGGACCTCATTCCATCCAAACAGTTTCTTCAACTCTTCCGCCATGCTCTCAGCAAGCTTTTTATCCTCTTCGTTTTCTGTTTTGAACTGGGAAACATGTTTCAACAACAGACTTACCTGATATTTATCCAATTCCCAGTAAACACAATTTTCATCGTTTTCCATCTATATCCCTCTTTTCCATCATTCATTTTCTAAATCTTCTTTAATATCTCTACCAGTAAGTTTTTTATATTTATCAGCTATTAGTTCACATTTCATTTGGACAATCCTATAAAGCCCTCTTTTTAGTCAAACTCAACAAATCTTGTATCTTTCACTTTCCCGCATTTCAAACACACAAGATACTGAGTCTCACCTCTGAGAGAATGAAACATCTCATTCTTTAGACACCAAGTAAATTCATGCTTACAGAATAATCTTTTAAAAAACCATTTAATTTTGTTTATCATCTGAACTCCTTCCAATTTATTTTTTCATCAGATCCATCCTAATTCCATCATCTGCCTGTAGATGGCTTTCAGCATCTTACCATCCGTCATCAACGCACGATTCATATTATCTGTATAAACAAACATTCCATTATAGAAATGCACCGTTAGGATGTCACATACATTGGCGGATTCCTTTTCGTACTTTATGTTTATGTCATCGTAGCAAACGGACTGATTTTTTCTGAAGCCAAGCTCTTTAAACAGCTGTTCTGCCGTCTTGCTTGGAATTGTTGGTGTACCTTTTACAAATTTCAAGAGCTTAATTTCATCTTTGTTCTGAACCAGTTTGCTGTGCATAGATTTTGCCTTTCGTTCTATGTAGTTGATGCAGTCCATGATGTTTTTGTCATCACCTATCATAGTTTCCAAAAATTCACAGCATTCACAGGTCGTCATGGTATCTTCACTCATATTCTTTTTCATTTCTGCTGTACTGATTTTATTGAACTGCTTTTCCATCTTATCCATTGCTCCGTACCGTTTTCTTTCTTTTTAGAAGTCTTTGATTAACCTGCTTCAAATGCTCAATATCCTTTTCAAGCAAGCGAATCCTTTCTAAAAGCTTCATATTCTCTTTTCGAAGACTCTTCAATTCAACATCATTACGTTCCATTTAAATCATTCCTTTTCTAAGCTTTTCATGTTTCCAGCGGTAACATGCTAATGCTTTTTTATAGGATGTATAGCCATACCCCTTTGCACTATCTACCACACGCCCTGTCATCGCATCCACGACCACATAACGTGTCTCTGATTCATTTGATAATCTATAACTTACTTCTACACGTACATCATTCATTATTTGTCCTCCTGTCTATGAATGGCATCCATAAAATAAATGTTTAATTTCATACCTGAATGGAATGGCTCAAATCTAGAGCCATCCATGTTCAATCAATACCTGATGAATTGCTTTGTGCAGTTCCATGTCTACATACGGATCCATATTTTTCCACTCTACAAGATTTTCAAACCAATGATAATGGGAAACTGAATAGTTCACATATCCAAGCCCATACGATTTGAAGAAAAATACTCTCCAAATTTCATTTTCAGTAATCCTTTGGTACACTACTTCAACTTCATTACAATGATTTTCCAATTTTTCGAATCCTAATTCATACATCATTTCATCTGCATTCATACTTGTTTCCTCCATTGTGATTGCCAATCTTGAAACTTTATCAAGTATCAGCTTATCGCCTTTACAATTTCTTCGTATCGAGGATTTTAGAAAAATACAAGGAGCAAGCGATAGCGAGACGCCGTAGGGCAGTCCTTGTATTTTGATAAAATACTCGATAGTACAAATAAAAACAAATAAGAAAAAATAAAAAAAATAAAAAGCGTCCGAGAAGCGGACGCAAAATCTGCCCGAGCATTCTGGATGCGAGGGCCAAAATCGCCTTGCCCTAAAAAAGATTCCTTCGTATCGAATGTCCAATCTTTTTCAGGATTCCAAATCTTGGACGTGATCCAACGCCCTTTGAATCATCCGTCTCCTGTAAAAAATAGACACCATCATCCTGCCCAAGAACTACAAATGTCCTGTCCGCTGTAGATACCATCTCCACTGGACTAAAATTTTGCAAGGCAGCGTTTTCTTCATCTCCAGATGGAACATAGCTGTTCATCACGGCATATCCATCTGGCGTATTCTTCACTACTGCTTCATTCATGCATTCAACATCTCTGTATAATATAAAACTTGGCCTTTGTGTAGCCTTATTTACGGCATATTGCTTGCCAATGCCAAAGCCAAGTCCAAAACTAACTACCAACCCTATAAAAATCCACATTACATTTCCTCCTGTGTCTGCTGTAAATAAAAAGATGGCAGTACTGCCATCTTTCAGTTTAATCATAAATTATTCTGAATCCTTATTATCTTCCCAAGGAAGATTGCAGATATCATCTCTAATAAATTTAAATAATGCTTCATTTAATTTTATTTTTGTCTCTAAAGAACCCATGTTAAAACACTGGTTCACTAAACGACTCATAATTTTATAGGAATACCTTAAATCTTTCTCATTAACACCATCCATTTTTGAAATCAAAAGCATTGTTTTTAAATCATCTATTTGATGAGATGTAATATTAGTAAAATAACACATATCCTTATCTAGAACAGGCGATATCAATTTAATAGTATCCACAGAAGCCATCCGTTCATTAATTAAGTAAGATCTCAACAAATTCTTATTAATGCCTGTAGAACTTGATAAACCATTTATTGATATGCCTTTGTCTTTCATAGCCTTATTTAGATATAAGCCAATATAATACGTTTCTTTGAGATTTGCCATTGATGCCCTCCTTTAAATGGATGGCAGTGCTGCCACCTTTCAGTTTAATCGTAAATTATTCTGAATCCTTATTATCTTCCCAAACTAGATTGCAGACCTCCTCTTTGATAAAGTTAAACAATGACTCATTAAATTTTTGCTTTCCGTCCATAGATAGTAAATTAAAAATCTGATTCACGAATCGGCTCATTGTTTTATAGGAATATCTCAAATCAATTTCATTAACCTCCTCTGGTTTTGAAATCAAATCTGTATTCAAAAGTGTTGCAGTCACATCCTTCTCCTTGAAAAAAGAATCCTCAAGGAAGAAATCTGTATCCTTATCTAAAGCTTTTGCTAATTTCTTAATAACATTTAATGATGGATTCTTTTCATATATCCGATAACATCTCAACAAATTCTTATTAATCCCTGTTAATTCTGACAATTCATCCATTGAAATATTTTTATCTTTCATTGCTCTATCCAAATAAAGACCAATTCCGTATGTTTTTGTCACATTTGGCATTCATTCATCCCTCCTTGAAATGGATGGCAGTACTGCCATCTTGATAAATCAACTGTTTGGATCAATATAATCCAATAGCATGTGGAAATGACAATATTCGTTTGGCTGATCTTTATGAACAATAATAAGAATCGGATAATAGTGCCTCTTCTGCATATCATGCAAGATTATATGCATTTCCTTATACATTGCTTTATTCCACTCAAAAATATCATCTCTTGGCATTCCACTCTGGCAAAATACAGATGATTCATATCATATTTCCATTGATTGTAGAAACCATCTTTAACGGATTTTCGCATTTTCAAATCAAACTTAAAGACACCTGTATCGTCAGGATTACCTATAGTGAAACATTCATCTCTTGCCGTATATTTATTTATCCATTTCTGTGCATTATCACTACGAAAAAGATAATTTAAATGACTATTGAAATGAGACTCGTTGTCAAATCCATAAATCTTTATGTTTTCGCCAAAATACATTTCATCGCCTCCTCACGATGCGTACAAATTCTTTAGAATCAATAGAAAATTTCGTATTCCACAAATGCAACCAATCCTCTGTAACTATAAGCGTGATATTCTCCTTCAATCGTTATACAAGATTCGCCTACTTTAAGAGTATCCATGTCTTCTATAGGATAAATATTAATTTTACCAATTAATCTAGTTCTACCATAAGGACGACCAATCAATTCCTCCATAGCATAACGAACTAGATCACGGTTAGGGTCATCTAAATTAAAGACAGCAATTTTTGTAGTTCCTTTTCCTGAATCGTTTGATATATATGTTCGACAACTATCGTTACCTGCAAAAATATCACCATCATCTGATTTTATGTCAAAGCAACGATTTTCAAACAAATCAAGTATTTTTTCCCGTGGATCAACATCAATATTTCCATACAAGTATAAATAGACATATAAATTATCAATCTCTTCTTGATTCATTACACACTTATAAAACTCATCATAATTACTGCATTTCTTCCATAAGTCTGAATAATCTTCAAGCTTTAAAATGGACAAACACATATTAAGCTTACATTCGCATTCACTATAAACGTTTTCTTTTAAAACATCATACATATACTCTAAATCTAACTTCATTTTTAACCTCCATTTTGACATATCATACTTTGTTATATTTGCACGCCTTATTCAATCAGATGTCCATCTAAATCACGTAGACAACATACTAATGCGAATCTAGAGTAATTGTCACTCCTCCATCCTTTCTGCATGCTTGCCAAATCAGAAAGTACTTTAAATGTATATGCTAAATCCTTCAAGATGTCCCAATAATCTTTGAAAAAACGATAAATCATCACAAATGGTATTTTTTGATCGCCTTTTTTTAGTACATCTATAAAGAATTCTAAAGCTTCTAAGCATTTTTTGTATTTAACATCACTATCTCGTTCATCATTGCTATTCTCCATAAAATTATTCTTTAGTTGAATCAAATAATCAATTAAATTTGAAGTAATAGAATCTTTATCAAACTCATCTTTATCTATAAATTTTTGCTCATCTATCGCAAACTCGATAAGTGGCAATAATGGAAGCCCCAAGGATTTCCATTTTATTCCTGCTGCATTGTAATTAAATACTGAAGAAAGAGTATCGCCAGAAGATTTCCCTTGATATAAATTAAGTATCCAGAATCTAATTTGTTCATTTTGTGTTAGAAAACTATCAAAAAGTCTTAACTCTAAAATAGCTGAAGGCTTTTTTCGCATACTTTTTGATTCATCACCGACCATTGCATCAATTAATTCTTTGTTTTCAACACAACTAAAAAGTAGATTTTTTTTCAATTCGCTAGATGCCATAACCTATCCCCTTATTCCAATTCATTTGACCAATTATCTGCTAAGTCACGCAAGCATTTGGTCAAAGTATATCTAGACTCACTAGTATTTCTCCATCCTTTTTGCATGCTTGCCAAATCAGACAGAGCTTCAAATGTATACATAGAATCTTTTAGATCATTCCAGTGCGTTTTAAAGAATCTATAAAAAGGAGCAAAATGTATTTTTTCATTTTCATCACTCAATTGCTCTATAAAACAATTTATAGCGTCTAATGCTTCTGTATACTTTAAACTATGCTGTTCATCATCCTTGTTTAACGAATCAAAAATTTCATGAATTGAATTCAAACATTTAATCAAGTGAGTTATTGGTTCTTTATCAACTTCGTATTTTTCCATAAATTTTTGCTCATCTATCGCAAACTCGATAAGTGGCAATAATGGAAGTCCACGAGATTTCCAGTTGAATCCTGCTGAATTATAATCGAAAATTGACGAAAGAATTTCTCCAGATGTACATCCCTTATACAATTCCGTTATCCAGAATCTTATCTGATTATTTTTTGTAAGCAATTCATCCATAACTGTCAACTCTATTATCGCTGAAATTTTTCTTCCAATAGAATTCGATTCATCACTTACAATATTATCCACCAATTCCTTTTTTTCTAAACTACTGAAAAGAAGAGTCTTTTTCAAATTATTCTCTGCCACACTATACCTCCTACAAAAAAGATGGCTGTACTGCCATCTTTATTAATATTCAACAAAAGCAATTAGGCCGTCATAATAATATGTAAAGTATCTGCCTTCTAATGTTTTACAGGGTTCATCCACAGTTGGATCGTTGCAATCATATGGATAGATATTAAACTTCCCATGTAAATAAGGTCCACGATGATAATCCATCATATCAGACATAATTCTAGAGGCAACACTATAATCAGAATCCGCCTTATTAAAAACTGCAACACGTGTAGTCCCATCACCATACCCATTTGGAATAAGAACTTGAAATTCTTCATTACCAACAAGAAGACTACCAACATCCGATGCTGTTTTGAAACAATGATCTCCAAATAATTCACGAACCCTGTACCAGTGATTACCTCTATCTTTTCCATACATTGAAATGGCACTGTAGATATCATTCAAACAGCATTCTTTATTCAAGACCCTTTTTTCAAACTCATCATAGTTTCTACAGCTTTCATAAAGCTTTGAATAATCTTCACAATCAAGAATACACGACTCTAAAAAGTGTGTACTACAATCTTTTGACATATTCTGTTTCAATACATCATCAATATTTTCTAGTTTCATTTTCGCCCTCCTGACAGCAATTCTAACTGTCATAACTGATTGATTTAATAATCATCTTTCATTTAAAATGTTTATCAAATCTTTCATTTCCTTCTCAGCTTTGCTTTTCTTTTTAAGATACAGCATGTTAATAGTATCCATATCCATATTTGTGAAAAAGGCATCTTCTTCATCTAAACCATACAACTCCTGTTCTTTTTTCGAGAAAGGCAGATTACTTTGATTGTGCCCATCTTCGTCAAGAACAAAAGAATAATCATCAGGAGTTCCACCTCCATTCTGTAGATTTGAATATTGAATATTGCCATGTGCATCCAGATACAATCTGTCATGTGCATCCGTTCCTACCATATGTATGACATCTGACGAGTTATCTTTAACATACAATGCAGGTAAACAAAAATATTCAAAGTTTATCAATATGTATCACCACCTTCATATAAATCTGTATATATACATTTATATCAATCTAAGAAAGATGAGCAGGCTCATGTTTTCTGCTCTGTCCAGAACACTGGCTTGTGGATCATTGTCCCATGTCTAAAAATTTCGATGAACCAGATTTTTGACATTCTCTTTAAAAATCTCAATCCATCACATGTTAAGATAGCCTGTCACAGCTAACGTTTGTAGCAACATGAAAAGGATACGTTGGAAAGCAGGAGTTTCACCTCCTACTGAGAGAATCATGTTACTACATCTTGAAATTAAAAAGTTGAAGGTTTCAGGAGTTGCACCTGATATTACTTGTACCTTCATAAACACCTCATGAAGAAAACATATAACTTGATATGTAGAATACGTACCTATGAAAAGAGAAAAAGCAATCATACAGTTCTCTTCATGAGTAGAATCATTCAACTTAAATGGCTTAGTCTTTAAAAGGAGAAAAACCTCCTTTGTATTTTAAATGAAGTCAAATGATTCATATCAATGTACAAATGCAAACGTGTTTATCGTAGAAGGAACTTACTCCTTATCATTATGTAGCATTTGTATATTGGAAAGATGTGTTTGAGGATCGTAGGAATTGCACCTACAGAACTCGTATCCTCATGTAGTGGCAGGCTCATGTTTTCTGCCGTGGTCATTTTTGATATCTGTCTGGCTGTTTATTAAAACTATTGGCGAAAAAGTATTACTTTCTATGATATCTCTAAGTCCAAAGGGGAGATGTATAGAACAGGTTCTAACAGATATCTGGATCGACTTCATGTTTAATGCTTATTCAATAGTTCCGGTGAGCAACTAATGAGAACAATCAACAACCACATGTCTTTCTCGTTTGGGTCGTGCATCGCAGGCGGTCGAACTACTAAGCACGGTGTGAAATGCGATGACTATCTGGATAACATCGCATTTATATTGGACTTACAGGCAAGCGGGAAAGCCACGTCATGCCATGCCAATTTCATATCAAGTATCAGCTCATCGCCTTTACAATTTCTTCGTATCATGCCTCGAAGATAAGAACAAGGGACAAGCGTTAGCGAGACGCCGTAGGGCAACCCTTGTTTGAATCAAGAGGCATGAAATTCAAATAACAAAAATAAAATCAATAAGAAAAATATAAACTTAGTGAACGTGTTCACTTCGTTCACGCTCGGATTTATACTGATTCTGATTATCAACTGTATTGATGCGTTCAGAATATAATCCAATCATTTTTTTCAGTTTCTCTTTTTTCTCAATCAGTGGATTCCTGTTTTCGGAGATAAACGTTTCAATTTCCTCATCAGAAATATCCATCACATTTTCGATTTTTTGTTCCGTCATCATTTCCACAGTATTGTCTACGTTTTGCAGAAGATGATTTACCTCATCAATTTGTTTCTGTAATTCATAACGTCTTGATTTTAATTTATCTATGTTCTCTCGATCGTGTTGAAGTAGATTTCTGTAGTTCATACGATCCATGACTTTCTGTACTTCTGTTGCTTTCCATCTAAAGTATGATTCCTGACGAACTGATTTGAATAACGTTGTTGTTGGATCGAACTTTACATTTGCACTTTCATAAAGATTTCTTCGTGCCTGCATTACTTTGTCAAAGTCTCCCTGCGAATCCAAAGCACTCTGTATATCTTGTGTGTTGATGATACGTCCATTGTTGTTAATCCGCTGCATAACATCTTCCAGTGTATAGCCCAATCCATCTTCATTGGGTTCCAGACGATTTGTACGAACTATATATTTGCTTTCTGGCATTCGGATACGCAGTCCTTTACGTTTCCCTTTTGTCTTGTCTTCAAATAACCTTTTCAGCTCTTCAGCATCCTTCAATCCTCTATATGCCATACCGGAATCAAATACACTAACATCTTTGTCAATCGGAATCGTAATTCGAGCTGTCTTGTCTTCTGTAAGCCATTCAAATTCTTCAGGCTCAACACGTACATATTGCCTATCATATGGAATACGCACCATGTAACTTCCGTCTTTCTCTTCATGAATCAGTTTCACATTGACAGTGAATTGGAAAACATTGGCATCTGTTGATTTCATATCATCATAAATTTTAAAGCCCATGCATTCCATATAATTTCTGAAGTCGTTGTATGATGCAACCTTTGGAATGACAGTATCCATGATTTTTTTTATAACGTCACGATTGTTGTCAGAATGTTCACCAAGCCATTCAAAATAAGTTTGACTTCTGTTTCGAGTTTCCTCTAAAACCGAGAAGCCATGTTTAACACAGATGCGGTCTGAAATTTCACGAAAACGTTTCTGATCTCGTTTCCAATAAATCTTCCACGGCTTACCATCATTCAAATAATAATTAACAGCAATGTGTGCATGAATATTATTTGTATTTGTGTGAACAGCAATAATATAATTTGCCTTACCATCTGAAATAGCATTTATCCATTCTTCAGCCAACATCATACAATCATCAGCAGAACCTTCACCAGAAAGCAAAGATAATTGAAAGTGATATCCTACAGATTCACTATGAGAATTGGTTTGACTTTTCTTCCATTTAAATGCTTCAGACATTGGCAATTCACTATTAGATGCAATCACATAATGACCGTTCTCTGTTTTAGATTCACCATTGCCAATATCTAAAATATAATTCACTAGATTAACAATGTTTCCTTTCATTGCCCAGCCTCTGGTCGTTGCCATAACCTATCACCTCCATTCAACAAAAAAAGCACACTCTAACGAATGTGCTAAGATGGCAGTACTGCCACCGTTAAATATGAATCTCTCTATTACCTACAGTTTTTAAGAAGTCAGGATCCGTCTCCTTTAATGTTGTTTTTACACATTCAAGGAGATGTCGCTTCTTGATATATTGAAAATATAAAGATTTATCTTTGGCTCCAATAAAATTTCTAAAATCTTTCCAGAGAGCAAACAAATCATCTGAAACTTCATCAAGTCTATCAAAATGTTCGTTCATCTCATTAAGAGTATAGCCTCCACTGCATTCCTTGTTTCTCTTGTTGATTTTATTAATAGCAGATCTAATCTGACGCATATTGCTTCCAATTTTATGAGTTAATCTTAAAAAATCATTATTCTCAGAAACACAGCATATCTCAGTATACATTGGATTCATACAACAATTAATGATATATTGGGTTACACTGATGGATAAAGATTTAGAAATATCATAAAGCATTTTATAAAATGAGTGTGACATTTTGATAAATACAAATTTATTTTTAACTTTGGGATTTAAATCATACTCATCAAAATAATCATTATAGAAAGGAATGACGGTATTTTGTGAACTATAGGAAAACACATCCTCTAGATTACTAGGTTCATTAACCCATAAATTTATGCAGGACTCGATTCTGTCAATTTGTTCTAAAAAAAAATCGTCATGAAAAATTAAATCAAGACGATTTGTATCTAAAGATTTTTTGTATAACGAGTTCAATTCAAAAGCTATCGTATTTTCCATATCAGCAATCTGAGTAAAAGTATTCATAAAATCAACTGGGAGTTCCCTACTACAAACAACATAAAACGAATCAGATAAACACCGTTCCCTTATGAAGTTAGATTTAGAGACTCCAAAAAAATCAGAGCAACTATTCAAGTAGTCAAATAAATTATCTGATACACGAATTGAAATTCTTACATCCTTTTTTTCTGTTCTTTTTAAGTTATAGTTCTTCATATCAAAAAAAAATACCAACACACAAAAAAGGCACAAGATATTTCCTGTGCCTTTATTTGCATTCCTTTACAGTTTATTAGCACAGGTCAAAAAAGTACACAAGACATAAATTCAACATTTCTGCTCTAACTTGATGACTTCTTCAGAAATAGAAAATAGAACTGCATAAAAATATTTAGATCAAAAAACAATTTAAAAGTTACGAAGGGGTTTGGGGATGAAATCCTCAAAAAATAAAATGTGTGTACAACACATTTTTGACTTTGTATGCACAGGTATCGCAAGGACTTTGTATGCACAAAGTCCTT
>NZ_CATVYQ010000058.1:0-11379 GCF_958348295.1 uncultured Holdemanella sp. | reverse complement strand
ATGTCTTTTTCATAAATCTAATGCTCCTTTCATTTTGGGTATAAAAATAGACGCTCATTTCTGAACGTCTACATTACTGAAAGGCTTGTCCTCTCACACATATTCTATTTTAATAGGTACAACAGTTGCCTTTCTCCTTGTATTTTCGTTGTTTTCATCACTTGCGTTATCTACAACCTCCATGACCAGCATCGATCATAATGGTTTCTTTTGTGCTTTTGGCAGAAATGTTTATATTTGTTTCATTGAGAAATGTAAAGGTGCACCCAATACAAAAAATCAATAAGAGTGATATTAATAATTTTTTCATGGGCTTATTAAAACATGTAATCCTTAAATGTTTCTTAAATTGCTGTCCCTTAAAATTAAGTTAAAACTGTATATTTTAAAGGATACAGTAAAATGCTAATATAGGGACACGTTTTAAAAAGGAGAAATGATTATGACAAATGAAACGACAAGAAGAATCGCAAAAACAGCTTTAATGGTCGCATTGATCTTTGTATGTACATTCACAATTAAGCTTCCAAATCCAGCAACTGGAGGATATACACATATGGGAGATTGTATGGCATTTCTTGCTGTACTTTATTTAGGTAAAAAGGATGGTGCTTTAGCTGCAGGATTAGGCGCAGCATTAAGTGATTTATTGACTGGGGCTATGATTTGGGTACTTCCAACTTTTATCTTTAAATTCATCATGGGATATATCATGGGTGTTATACTTGAAAAGGGAAATAATGAAAAAATGGATTGGATTGTTGGAGCTAGTCTTGGTGGCTTGTTTCAATGTTTCGCATATACATTATTTAAGATTCCTTTATTTACGGCAGCAGTCGCCTTTGCGTCTGTACCTAGACTTTTAGCTCAAACGATTATGGGTCTAGTTATTTATGCGATCGTTGCGAATGTTTTGGCAAAATCTAAAGTGCTATCTTTACAAGGAGTTGTCGCATGAAAAAAATCGATGCACATGCACACTTAGGCTATATTGGCGGATGGGCCAATGTAAAAATGGATGTAGACGAATTGATTTCGTTAATGGATACATATGAAATTGAAACGACAATGATTTGTGTTTTGGATAATGAAGTAGCTTACA
The DNA here is from genome assembly GCF_958348295.1 of uncultured Holdemanella sp. Taxonomy (NCBI): domain Bacteria; kingdom Bacillati; phylum Bacillota; class Erysipelotrichia; order Erysipelotrichales; family Erysipelotrichaceae; genus Holdemanella; species uncultured Holdemanella sp. Next base: position 10,277 of record NZ_CATVYQ010000058.1, on the reverse strand, counting down.
AGGCTATGCAGAAATATCCAGGTCGTATTGAAGGGTGTGTCTATGTAAATCCTTTAGAGCCAGATTGTTTAGATTTGATTGATAAATATGTAAAGCTTGGTTTTAAAGCTATTAAACTACAACCATTACGCCACGCCTATTGTGCGGATAGTGAAATTGTAGATCCTGTATTAGATAAGGCTGAAGAATATGGAATCCCTGTTTGTATACATTCAGGCCATCCACCTTATTCACTTCCTTGGCAAATTGGATTACTTGCCGAAAGACATCCAAATTGTAAAGTACTAATGATTCATATGGGACATGGTCATGGAGTTTATATTGATGCAGCATTAAAAATGGCTCGACGGTATCCAAATATTTACTTGGAAATGTCGGGTATGCCTATGCATACAAAAATAAAAGAGGCATATGATACAGTAGGACACGATCGAATCCTATTTGGAACGGATGGTCCTTTCCATCATCCTACAGTTGAGATGCAAAAAGTATTAATGTGTGGCGTTGATGAACAGGGTTTAGAAGATATTTTCTATAATAACGCAAAGAAATTTTTTGAATTAGGATAGTTTTATCCTAATTTTTTTCTTTACAAGTGATATATACTGTTATACACTGTTATATAGAAGGTGATACAATGATTATTATCAATAATAGTTCAATGATTCCAATTTATGAACAGATTGTGAATCAAGTGAAACAAAATATTGTGGATGGTAAGTTAAAAGAAGGAGATGCTTTACCGAGTGTTCGTGGTCTATCAAAAGATTTAAAAATATCGGCTTTAACTGTTAAAAAAGCATATGACATTTTAGAAGCGGATGGTTTATGTAGAACGGTTCAAGGTAAGGGTTCGTTTGTGTTGGGGGTAAATCCTGGCTTGGTACATGAGCAGCGTGTAGTTGAAATCCAAAAGGATTTAGAGAAGATACTGGATAAAGCGAAATCTTATGATTTATCAAAGGATGAAATTAGAGATTTATTTGATATCTTGATGGAGGAATAAGAATATGCGATTTGTAAAGACATATAATGATTTTAAATTGGATTGTAAACTTGAATTAAAACCAGGAACAATAACGGCTTTGATTGGTCGTAATGGCTCTGGTAAGACCACTTTGTTTAAATTGTATCTTGGTTTGATTGAAGATGATGATAAACATACAAATCAAGTGAATAAAGAAGAAATTGGGGTTGTATGGAATGATTCGAGTTTTAGTTTGGTTTTAAATGTTCTTGAAATTAAAAAGATTCTAATGTATTCCTATAAACATTTTGATTGTGATTATTTTGATTCTATGATTTCTCGATTTGAATTGGATCCAAAGAAACCACTAAAAGAATATTCTACAGGTATGCTTTCAAAATTGAAGATTATTATTGCGACAAGTCTTCATGCGAAAATATTATTGTTGGATGAGCCAACGAGTGGTTTAGATGTGATTGCACGAAATGAAGTATTAGATTTGTTGCGGGATTATATGGAACAAAATGAAGAGGTTTCCATATTGATTAGTTCACATATCGCAAGTGATTTGGAGGGTTTGTGTGATGAATTTTACTTTATTGAAAAAGGAGAAATCATTCTTTGTGAGCAGGATCTAGAATCTTATGCACTATTAAAGGGTGTTGATGAAACTGTGGATTTAAGCTATGCATTAAAAAAGATAGGTTTGACGTATCTTACAAATGAAAGACAATTCTATGTAGAAAACTATCCAAATCTAGTCATTGAAAAAGCACATATTGATGATTTGATAGAATATATGATCAAGGGGGAAACTGTATGAAGAGTTTGTTAGTCAAAGATTTCTTGTTGATGATAAAAAGTAAGAAAGTCATATTGTTTATGTTGTTCATTGGAATCATTGGTGGGATAAATGATATTTCATTTGCGACAGGTTATATCTTGATGGTTCTTGCGATATTAAGCTTATCTACAATTTCGTATGATGAAGCCAATCACGGCTTAAAGACTTTGTTTACGTTGCCTATTTCTAAATCGGATTATGTGAAAGAAAAATATTTGTTTTCTTTGATTATTACGGGAATTGGTTTTGTGTTTGTCACAATATTAAGCTGTTTTAGTAAAAGTGGCTTCATGGAAACACTTATAATTTTATCAACCGCTTTGTTGTTGTTAGCTCTATCTTTGCCATTTCAATTAAAGGAAGGCAACGAAAAAGGAAGAATTGTATTATTTGTGGTTGTGTTTGGATGTACCTTCTTATTCGCTTTCTTAAATCAATTTATTCCTAAATTCTTTGAATCTATAAAATCGGTATTAAATACAATGGATCCAACTATGTTTAGTGTAGGTTTATTGATTAGTAGCTTTATTTTATATTTTATTTCCATGCTGATTTCAATTCGAGTATACAAAAACCGTGTTCTTGATTAATTCACAAGTTTACCTACAATGTGATTGATGATATTCGCAATTTCTTCACAAGATTCAATACATCCTGCATCGATCCATTGTTGGATGGTTGCCAAAGATCCAAAAAGAATGTAGTTTTTGATGTATGGATCGTTTTGTGAGACTTGTTCAAGTTGATTGTTGATGGAATCGAGTGCTAGAACTTGTTTAGGAAATTCATTGTCGACATTGCATTCAAAAAAGATTTTGATGGTTTCTTTATTGGATTTTAAAAATTGGAGCAATTGGATAAAAGAAGTTTCTTTTGGCTGATCATTTAATTGTTCATTGATTAGTTTAATGACTTCTTGCTCCATTTCTTTAATGACATCATATTGACTTCCATAATACTTATAAAAGGTGGAACGATTGATATCGGCCTTTTCACATAAGCTAGAAATGGTAATCTTATTGATGTCTTTTTCTTTTAGACATTCGAATAAAGCGAGACGAATGAATCTTTTCGTCATTTGTATTTTTCTGTTCATAATCAACACTTGTTGCTTTCGTAAAAATATGTTAAAATCAGTCGATTGAAAAATCAAGAGATAATTTTCTATAATTAGTTCAAATGGAGGGCTTTTTATGCTTCAATGTAAAAATATTATGAAAGATTATGTTTCAGGAGATGAAATTGTACATGCATTAAAAGGTGTATCACTTTCTTTTCGTGAACATGAATTTGTTTCAATACTTGGACAGAGTGGATGTGGTAAGACTACATTTCTAAATATTATTGGTGGTTTGGATCATTATACTTCGGGGGATTTAATTATTAACGGAAAAAGTACAAAGGATTATAGTGATAAAGACTGGGATACGTATCGTAATCATCAGGTTGGTTTTGTGTTTCAATCTTATAATCTGATCATGCATCAAAGTGTTTTAAGTAATGTAGAATTGGCTTTAACACTAACGGGAGTCAATAAAGAGGAAAGAAGAAAAAGAGCTATAGAGGCTTTAAATAAGGTTGGACTTTCGGATCAAATTCATAAAAAGCCAACCCAGATGTCGGGCGGACAAATGCAGCGTGTGGCGATTGCCCGTGCTATCGTCAATAATCCAGATATTATTTTGGCCGATGAGCCAACCGGTGCTTTGGATAGTACAACAAGTGTGCAAATTATGGAGATCTTAAAGGAAATCTCTAAAGATAAGCTTGTCATTATGGTCACCCATAATCCGCAATTGGCAGATGAATATTCGAGTCGAATTATACGTTTAAAGGATGGTTCTTTAGTATCGGATTCTAATCCTTTTAATGAACAAGAAATGAATGTGGATACGAGTGTATTAAAAAGACCTGGCATGTCTTTTAAAATGGCTTGTTCATTAAGTTTAAATAATTTAATGACAAAAAAGGCACGAACATTTTTAACATCTTTTGCCGGAAGCATTGGCATCATTGGAATCGCATTGATCATGTCATTATCGCATGGTATGCAGTCGTATATTGATCAAATGGAAAATGATACAATGGCCAGTTACCCGATTGAGATTCAAGCTAATTCAAGTGATATGTCTACATTAATGACAACGATGATGGGCATGAAGAAAGAAAGCAAGGAACACAACGATTCTAAGATATATTCTCGTCCTTATGTGGAGGATGTATTAGAATCTTTATCGAGTTCAAAAAAGAATAACTTATCAGCTTTTAAATCGTATATTGAAAGTAATAAGGGAAAAGAATTTAGAAAGACAGCCAAAGCGATTGAATATGATTATAATTTAAATCTTCAGGTTTATAATGAGAATACAGATTCTGGCTTAGTGCAAGTATCGCCAAATGGTTTGTTGGATAAATTAGGCATGTCAGATATGATGTCCCTGCAAACCCAATTTATGGATTCAAGTGCTATGACCAATGATCAAGTGTGGCTTTCTTTACCCGAATCGAAAAAGCTTCGAAATGATGAATATCAGCTTGTTGAAGGTAAGTGGCCAACAAACTATAATGAGGTGGTTTTAGAGGTCGATGAAAATAATGAGATAACAGATTATGCACTGTATTCTTTGGGATTGTTAGATCAGGATGAATTGGTTAAGAATTATCAAAAGATTTTAAATGGAGAGACGGACAAGATTTCAAAGACAAATCTAAAATCTTATAGTGTGGATGATATCTTAAATTTGAAGTTTAGATTGGTTCTAAATAGCGATTTATATCAAAAGGTAAATGGTTTATGGATCAACCAAAGTGAAAATGAATCATATATGCAGAATGTTGTTTCGAAGAGTCCTGAAATTAAGGTGGTTGGAATTATTAAGCCAAGTGAATCCACGGTTTCACAACCAACAATGGGTGGTGTGTATTATACAAAGGCTATGGAAGAGTATGTAACTTCTAAGACGGAGAATGCTCAAATTGTAAAAGAACAAAAGACAAATCCAAATATCAATATTTTTACACAGGCCGAATTTGCTTCAGGTCAAAAGATGAGTATGTCAAATCTTACAAATGAGCAGATGATGCAGCTTTCTAGTATGTCGCAAGAAGAATTGATGAATTACATGAATACGTATAATGAGAATATCAATGCAACATATGATTCGAATTTGACTAAACTTGGTGTTGTAGATTACTCAAATCCGACAAAGATTTCTTTATATGCATCAAGTTTTGATGGAAAAGAAAAGCTGAGTGATTTGATTACTTCTTATAATAAGAAACAGACAAAGAGCAATGTGATCACATATAATGATTTTATTGGTACGATGTTAAGTTCAGTAACAAGTGTTGTGAATATCATTAGTTATGTTTTGATTGCCTTTGTATCTGTATCACTCATTGTATCAAGCATCATGATTGGTATCATTACGTATATTTCAGTATTGGAGCGTACAAAAGAGATTGGTATCTTACGCTCCATTGGTGCTAGTAAGAAAGATATTACGCGTGTATTTAATGCAGAAACATTCATTATTGGATTGATCAGTGGTGTATTAGGCATATTAATTACACTTGTATTGAATGTTCCAATTAGTGTGGTCGTAAAGAATATGACTGGTGTTGCGCATATTGCCAAATTACCTGTCAATGGAGCTGTATCCTTGATTTTCATTGATTTAGTATTAACGATTCTTGCAGGATTGATTCCATCCAAGATTGCAAGTAAAAAAGATCCTGTAGAGGCGTTAAGAAGTGAGTAATCACTTCTTTTTTGGTATAATTATGGGCGAGGTGTGCGCCAGTTCGGTGCCAAATATTTAGCTGGTGGGAATCCAGCCTGGTAAAACCTAGCAAGTTGCCAGTACCAAGTCCTTGGAGCACCAAAGGCTAACAATGGTGTTTAAGCGTAGGACAGGGAATAGGAACGCCGTAATGCGTAAGCGTGAAGTGATTGAGCTCCGTTAGAAATATCGATTGTGTGGGGTGGTCTATTACCTCATAGGGTCACCAACAAGAAATAGTCGTTAAAGCGAGACTATGAAAACACACCGGAGTCCTAGAGCATGGCATACCTGATATTGTGATATTTGACATACCTGGGAGACCTGGATGGTTCTGTACATGAGACAGTAGGGAGTATCGATCAATGCAATGATGAGTGCGAACGAAGACCATCGAGGAGTCGGATTCGTCCATAGTACCGTGGAAAGCAGTAATGACGCCGGAGGGAAGGGATGGACAATAAGTTGCTTTTGCAATCAAAACATAGAAAGCACAGGAGGCATGAAATCTATGGAAAAAGAGAAAGCAGAAATAGCCAGTCTCGTAGCAAGATATGATAGAGTACAGTCGTTAATGAAGTATGTAAATAGTGACACGCTCAAGGAGTCCTACAGAAAGCAACCAAAAGGAAAATCTGTAGGAGTGGATGAGATAACCAAGGAACAATATGGAGAAAACCTAGACGAAAATATTGAAAATCTTCTAATTAGAATGAAGAAATTTTCTTATAGGCCCTATCCAGTGCGCAGAGTTCTAATACCGAAAGGGAATGGGAAAATGCGAAAACTTGGTATTCCGTCATTTGAGGATAAAGTCGTGCAAGGAGTCTTCAAGGAGATTCTAGAAGCGATTTATGAACCAAAATTCAAAGAATTTTCTTTTGGTTTTCGTCCGAACAAAAGTTGCCACGATGCAATACAAAGAGTAAACAAACATATCATGGCAGACAAGGTTAACTACATCCTAGATGCAGATATTAAAGGGTTCTTTGACAACATTGACCATGACTGGATGATTAAATTTTTAGAGCATGACATAGCAGACAAGAATTTTATCAGATACATCAAACGATTTCTGATTGGTGGAATTATGGAAGATGGAAAACGACTGGCTACAGATTCGGGAACAGTACAGGGAGGATTAATATCACCAGTACTGGCAAACGTATATTTACATTATGTACTTGATACATGGTTCGATTATGTAAAGAAACATGAATTCAAAGGCGAAATGTATATGGTACGATACGCCGATGATTTTGTATGTCTGTTTCAATACGAGAAAGAAGCGCAAAAGTTTTATCAGCTTCTAATAGAGAGACTAAAGAAGTTTGGTCTTGAAATTGCAGAAGATAAAAGCAGAATACTACCCTTTGGCAGATATAGGGGAACAAAGGAATCCTTTGATTTTCTAGGTTTTACGCATTACAATGCGAAAAGTCATTGGAGTAAATACTGCGTACTGCATAGAACAAGTAAGAAGAAGTTGAAAATGAAAAGGGAAGCCATTAAGAAATGGTTATGGGAGCGTATGCACGAAAGCATTATGGACACCATCAAAGCGTTGAATGTGAAACTAACAGGACATTACAGATATTATGGGATTTATGGAAACTATGTTGGTCTGCAAAAGTTCTATAAATATGTCCTAATAGAATTGTGGAAAAGCAAGAGGCGTAGAGACCAGACTAATTGGCTGACATGGAAGAAATATATAAATATCTTAAAGATACATCCATTAGAGTGTCCTAAGATATATTTAAATAGTGCTTATTAGGTGAATAGCTTGTTGAAGAGCCGTATGCCTTAATAGGGCACGTGCGGTTCTGTGAGGGGCTTTTGAGACTTGAACCTCTCATCGCAAAAATTATTTTATATTGATGAAAGGAGAGAAAGTCGAGACAAAGTCTACTCGACGATTTCATGATTCGAAAAGGAACGATTGAAGATGCAGAAATATTATCTAAGGTAGAAGCAACTTGTTTTCCACCCAATGAAGCAGCAACTTCAAAAGAGATTCAAGAAAGATTAAATGTATATGCGAATCATTTTCTTTTATTGTTCGAAAAAAATCAATTGATTAGTTTTATCGATGGTTTTTGTACAAACCAAAGAGATTTAACGGATGAAATGTATAGTGATGCTTCGATGCATGATGAAAATGGGGACTGGCAAATGATATTTGGGTTAAATACTTTGCCGGATTATCAAAGAAAGGGTTATGCTGCAAAAATCATGAATGCGATGATTCATATGGCTAGACAAGAAAAGCGAAAAGGATTAGTGTTAACTTGTAAAGATAGATTGGTGCCTTACTATAGTAAGTTTGGATTTAAAAATGAGGGTGTATCCTCAAGTGTTCATGGTGGTGTAGTTTGGTATCAGATGCGATTGGAGTTTTAAATATGAATATAATAAATATGGTGAAGAAATATCAAAAGAAAAAAGCAAAAAAAGCTGCAAAAGAAGAGTTGAAACAGATGATTCCTACGTTAAGAGGTCAATTGAATGAAATGACTTCTGGTTTGGATGAATTAAATGGTCTTCTTAAAAAGATTACGCGTTCATGAAGTCAAAGATTTATTTAGCTATCGATTTAAAGTCTTTCTATGCTTCTTGTGAATGTGTCTCTAGAGGATTGGATCCTTTAACTACAAATTTAGTTGTTGCGGATGCTTCTAGAACAGAAAAAACGATTTGTTTGGCTGTATCGCCTTCTTTAAAGCAGTATGGAATTGGTGGAAGGTGTCGTTTGTTTGAGGTGAATCAAAAGGTAAGAGACGTGAATGCCCAAAGGAAAAAGGGGTTTTTGCGTTTTGATGGTAAATCGAGTGATGATGAAATTTTAAAGCAGAATCCTAGATTTGAAGTCGATTTTTTAATTGCACCTCCAAGAATGAAATACTATTTGGATATCAGTACACAAATTTATAATATCTATTTGAAATATGTTTCAAGTCAGGATATTCATGTATATTCCATTGATGAAGTGTTTATTGATGCAACGCCATATTTAAATACGTATCAATTAACACCAAAAGAATTCGCAATGAAAATGATTTTAGATATTTATGAAACAACTGGCATCACGGCTACGGCTGGCATTGGTACCAATCTTTATCTTGCCAAGGTGGCAATGGATATTGTGGCCAAACATAAAGATCCAGATGAAAATGGGGTTCGTGTTGCGGCTTTAAATGAATATAGGTATCGTAAATTGTTGTGGAATCATAAGCCTTTGACTGATTTTTGGCGCGTTGGAAAAGGGTATGAGAAAAGATTGCATAAACTAGGTATTGATACAATGGGTAAGCTTTGTGCCTTTAGCTTAGAACATGAGGATGTTTTGTTTAAAACATTTGGTGTAAATGGCGAACTATTGATTGATCATGCCTGGGGATATGAGCCTTGTACAATGGAAGATATTAAGGCGTATAAACCGGAAAAGAATAGTATAGGTTCGGGTCAGGTCTTATCTTGTGGATATGAAAAGGAAAAGGCTAAGATTTTAGTAAAGGAAATGGTGGAATCTTTAACTTTAAGTTTGGTGGATAAGCATTTGGTGACAAATAAAGTGGTTCTTACAATTGGTTATGAAACAAATGAAGCATATACAGGTGAAACAATGGTTGATTTTTATGGACGTGTTTTGCCGAAAAGCTTAAATAAAATTGTTCATTTACCTCAAAAGACAAATGCGAATTCAATTCTAATTCAAAATATATTGGATGTATATGATCGGTATGTGGATCCGAGTTTATTGGTGCGAAGAATCAATGTGGCAGCTATTGAAGTGGTTGATGAAAAGAATCGTGGCTTTGAACAGATCGATTTATTTTCAAATGCGGATGAAGAAGAATTGAAGAAGGAAAATGATCTTCAAAAGGTGACTTTAAAAATAAAGAATAAGTATGGCAAAAATTCAATTTTAAAGGGAACGGATTTTGAGAAGGGTGCCAAGGCCAAAGAAAGAAATGAGCAGATTGGAGGGCATAAGGCATAATGGATGAAAGATGGTATACAATGGATCGTCCTAAAAGTAAATATCCAAAGATGTCGATGTTAGATCGTGCTGCTCAATTTGCACCTTTTGCGGCTTTAACAGGTCATAAAGAGGCGATATTGGAACAACAAAGAATAACTCAGACAAAACGCATTTTATCGAATGAAGAAAAGCTTGAAATCAATGAGAAAATCACTGAATTGATGCATTTGAAATCGAAATGTAGAATCACTTATTTTGAAAAGGATAAGACAAAAAGTGGTGGTCAGTACATGGAGAGCGTTTTATCTTTTAAGCGTATAGATGAATTGAATAAGGTGTTATATTTTAAAAAGAATATTCAGATACAAATAGATGATATTGTAGATATTGAAATATTGGAACAGTGATGTTCCTTTTTCTTTGGAAATACGAAAAAAAACAGCCATTGGCTGCTTGATAGAGATTGCATTCCTAATTTAAAACGCTTGTATTGTTGTCTTGTGAAGTTTATGCCTTTCAATCGTTTTAAATAGAATACTTGTTAGTGGAAAGATGATATCTTTTATTATGGGATATCGAACATGAGTATCAGATAGAAAATATTCTGAATACATTTATGTATAGTGCAATCTAAGAACACTCGTGACTTTAGTCATGAGATGAATTAGATGTGCAGATGTTAGATAAATAATTTAAAAA
>NZ_CATVYQ010000057.1:0-12905 GCF_958348295.1 uncultured Holdemanella sp. | reverse complement strand
ACCCTATAATTTTTGAAGCCAACTTTTAGTCGACCCTATCTAATTGCGGATTACCTTTATTCTTTATGTAAAGATGAAATGCTCGTTTTTTTGCGTTTTAAAATGTTGTATGGGATTATAATATGCCTTTTAATTTCTTGATTAATCCTAAATCTGCAGGTAGCCAATCTACTGAATCTAATGTTTCTTTAGTAAGCCATTTGGCAGATTCGTGTTCTAATAGTGTTAGTTTTCCTTCAAGAATTGTACAAATGAAACATTCCATGGATAGGTGGAAGTTTGGATAGTCATACTCGACGGTATCAAAGTATTCTTCAACTTGGATGGTTGTATCTAATTCTTCTTTGATTTCACGAACAATGGCTTGTCTACTTGTTTCATTCGGTTCTACTTTTCCGCCTGGAAATTCCCATCCGTCTTTGAATTCACCATAACCTCTTTGGGTGGCGAATAATTTATTACCATCTTTAATAATGGCGGCTACTACGTGTATTGTTTTCAAAAAATCACTCCTCTACAATATATCGATAAATGTCTTCTCTTACGGGTGTATCTAATTGCCATAAGATTTCGACGGCTGTTTTTTGTGTGTTTGGCATCATAAATTGTTTTGTCTTATCAATTTCTGCTTGCATGTTACCTAAATAATAGAATTCTTTACTTGTTTTATCATCTTTGTTTTTTCGCACAAACAAATGAACTTCAATACCTCTATCTTTGGCATATAAGAAGTTTTGTACGTCATCACTACTAGTGGTTCTTCCGGATTTGGATATCGCAATCAATTGACTTTCATTGATAAAATGATCTTCATATTTGATTGTATCTTGAATATCATTTGCCTTGTCATAATTGATAAAGACAGGGAATGTTTTGGTTGTTTGATCATATTTGTATCCGCCAATGTTTAATGGAACTTCATTGTGTTGCCAATTTAACAAGCGACATGCATCTTCATATGTATATTTTTGGTAGAGTACAAAGTTTGTATCTTTATACGTATTCTTATAATGTTTGTTATATTGATCCAATGCGTATTCAATGATTTCTTTTACCATGGATTTAAATTCTTTGTTTTCTAAACATGTCTTAAATGGTTTTGAAATTTTATTATCTTCCATAAAAATACAATCTTTAAATGTATTCTTTCCAGAACCGGTTGGAAATTCATTGGTAAAAATATTGATTACATTTGTATATTCATTTTTTGATAGATTATTAGGGAATATATCAATTTTATCTTCTAAAATATTGCTTAATATTTCAAGTTCAATCTTTCTTTTTCCATTGGCTAGTTTTGTACAAATAAATTTAATAAAGCTTTCTTCAAGTTCATTCAATCTTATTTTATAATCTTTTTCATATTTCTTTAAAAAGGCGTAGTAAGATCCTAATGATTTGTTGTCGAAAATTCTTTGTACATCAATTTCTCCATAGGTTTCAAAATCCATAAGAGTAGGAATTCTTCCTAGTTTATTCTTTAGATTTTTATAACTGTCCTTAATGAGTTTGATATCCGCAAAGTTAGCTGTATCAATGGAAGCAAATATTTGTTTCTTACTGATTTCATCAAAGTGAATTGTACTTGATCTAGGAATGATTCTTTCGCCTTCAAGTACATAGCGTCTTATGTTGTCTTTATTATAAGAACGATCTCCAGATAGGGCGATTGGAATCATAAAGTTATTTTTGTAGTTTCCAATGAAATCTAGAATGACAACATATTCTTTGTCTTTTGATTTTCTTAGGCCTCGACCTAATTGTTGCACAAAGACAATGGGTGATTGCGTTGGTCTTAATAACACAACTTGATTAATTTCAGGAATGTCCACACCTTCATTAAAAATGTCTACGGTTAATATGTATTGTAGATAGTCACTTCTTGTATTGGATATTAAGCGATCAATCGCATCTTCTCTTTTTTCTTGAGAATCATCGCCACTCAAGGCTAGGGTTCTATATCCTCTTAGATTTAATCTTTCACTAAGGGCAGCCGCTTCTTTTTTTGAACTACAAAACATGAGTCCTTTAACACGTTCTCCACTATATCCATAATAGTTGGTTTGTTCGATAATGTAGTCGACTCTTTGGTTGGATGTTAAATAATTGAAGTCTGTAAAATCGGTTTCGTTGCCGTTTGTTAAAAAGTCGGTAATGTCAAAATAGTGGAATGGACATAATAAGTTTTCTTCTAATGCTTGTTGAAGACGAATCTCGTAGGCAATATTATGGTCGAAGGCTGCATATACATCAAAGTCATCCGTTCTTTCTGGGCTGGTACTCATTCCTAGCCAGAATTTTGGTTTAAAGTAGTCCATGATTTCTTGATAGCTTTTAGCTCCGATGCGATGGGCTTCATCAATGATGATCGTATCAAATGTATTTGGATCAAAATTAGAATACACTTCCTTTTTAGACATTGTCTGCATGGTTGCGAATAAGTAGTCTACATTGGTATTTTTACTATTTCCGGATAATAGTCCAAATGTTTTTGTGTTGCCAAATACATTTTTATAGCTTTGAAGAGCTTGTTTTGCGATTTGTTCTCTATGTACTAGAAATAAGGCTCTTTTTGGATTTTGGTCTTGCAGCGCAAAAGCTGAGGCATATGTTTTTCCTGTTCCGGTTGCACTGATTAATAGGGCTTTTGATTCGTTAGAATTACGGATATTTCTAAGACTTGAAATAAAAGCCTGTTGCATAGAATTTGGGATCAGTTGTTTAGAAGGTAATTTAATTTCTTCTTTTTGTTTCACTTTTTTGTATTCTTCATAATGCACTCTATAAGCACCAATAAATGCATTGTAGGAATATGTATTTGGGTGATTCCATAATTCTTCAAATTCATCTAACATTTCAGAAACGAATTCACCGGATTTTGTAGAAACAATTTTCGTATTCCATTCGCGATTTGTCGTTAGAGCCGTATTTGTCATATTGCTAGAACCTACAAGAATTTTATAGATTTCATCGGATTGAAAGATATATCCCTTGGTATGAAAACCATTCTTTGAGTCTGGCACTAGATACATCTTAAGTTCAATATTGGAAAATGTAGCTAGTTTGTCTAAGGCTTTTGGATCACTAAAAGCTAAATAGTCCGTTGTTAGAATTTTACCTTTGATGCCTTTATCTTCTAGCGTACGAAGAGTTTGAAGCAAGGGGGTAATTCCTCCCATGGTAATGAAGGCTACACTGATTAGAAAAGAGTCGCAGTGTAATAGTTCATCTTCAATGGTGCTTAATACTTTTCTTCCATTCTTATAATCGTTTGAAATAAATTGTGGTCGATATAATACGTTGGAAGATATATTTTTGTCTAGAAATGCGGTGGATAGTCCGCTTTGTATATTTTGATAGTTCATACCTAATATTATACCAGCATAAAAATGAAATCATAGATCGAAAAGGTTATAATAATTTAGTAGAAAGAACATGGGTATGAATATGGAATTTATAAAGAACGATGTGTATTCTGGAGAACTGGATTATCGAGCTTTTGGGAGTATGTTGGATCATCCTACGCAGTGCTACAAATTTTATTGGTTAGAAGCTATCATGAATTTGATGCTGAAAAAATATCGTTTTTCATTTGACGAAATCTTTGATGAAATGATTGTGTCAGCTTGGTATACAGTAACACAGTATCATTTGTTTTTGGGCCCAATGATTGAAGGAGAAAGAAGAGATGCGATCAATCGAGCTATTGATGTCTTGATTGAAAATACGGCTTTAAATGAGAATTCTAAACCAGATGAAATTCGTAGTGTATTAAAAGAACAGAATCATTTGGTTTTGGAATATAAGCGAAAGTTGGCAAAGAATGTTCCCTATAAATTATTGAGTAGTTTTTCATCTGAACTTACTCAGGATAAAGGGGATGCGTATCGTATTGAATATATTCAAATATTGAATCAAGAAATTCATCTGCCTTATATTATTGAGAATGGAGTTGGGATTGGTAAGTGTGTTGTTTTGCAGGAAGCTTGGATTCCTTTCTTAATGGATAATTATTTGATCATTAAAAATTGGATTCAGTATAATAAGATTCAATTTCTTCAAATGATCAATCCGGGCGTGCCTGGAATTATTAATAAACTGGATGATGAAAGGAATAATGTAAGGCATTTAGAAAGAGTTCGTGAATTGTGGAATGCGCATATTGAAGTGTCAAATAAAGAAATTGTGGATATATATACAGGTAATAAATTAGAATCTACGTTTGATGTGGATCACTTCATTCCGTGGTCTTATGTAGCACATGATGAAATGTGGAATTTGATACCGAGCAATGCGAGCGCAAATCGCTCAAAGAGTAATCATTTGCCAGAGTGGGATTTGTACTTTAATAAGATGGCGAATATGGAGTATGACTTATATAAGAGTGTTGTAGAATATGATTCAATACATAAGCTATTTGAGAAGTGCTATGCCAAGAATCTTCAGTCTTTGTGGGCTATTGAAGAATTGTATGTCAAAGAAAATACGGAATATGAGTTTAAGTATAAGTTAGAAGCGCATATGCATCCTTTGTATGAGGCGGCTAGAATGCAGGGGTATATTGAATGGAGAATATAATAATTTCAAAAGAGTTTCTAGATTGGTATGAATATTATAATGAGTGTAAAGAAAAGTATTCAAGTTTAGTAAAGGATGTAGAGAATAAACTAATTTGTGGTGAATATAAAGATATTGAACTTTCTTTTACAAATATGAATACGAATAATTTGAATCGTGATATAGATAGTCTTGAAAAGATTCGTATATTAATGATGCAGGGAAGTACAAGTCAGATTAATGTAGAAATTGAACTTGTGAAAGAAAAAATGTTAGAGTCTTGTCAGAATGTGAACTTTGGTATATTGTGCAATCCTTTGGCGAGTATGCTTTATCGTATGATTTTGGATTCAAGTAAAATAAAGAAACATATTGATGATGTTTCTAAACAATGTAAAGAAAATGATTTTTATATTTCTGTATTTATTCCTGTTTATTTAAGACACTTTTATGCCTCAATTTGTGAAGAGTGTATAAAGGGATATAGTTCATATGGTTTTATGGAGTTACTAAATTCTTTAATTGACGAAGGTAAGTTTAGTGAAGCTTGTAGTCTTTGTCCAATTTATGAAGAAATATATATTCAGGCTAATAAAAAGGGTTTACTAACTAAAGAGTTAATACAGGTAATGCAGCAGTATGGTGTAGATGTACCTATTACTGAGAAGAATGAAACAGAGTTGCCTGATTTACCTAAAAAAGCAGAGAGAAAGAAGTCTAAGAAATTAGATATAGAAACACGTAAGAAAATCGTTGGTGATGGAGTTAAGAAAATCTTGGATATGAGTGATGATGAGCTGATTCGAAAATATGATGGTAAATCAGAGGATGAAGTTCAAAAAATGCTTTATGAAGAGCCTTGGTGTGAGGATGATTATTTTGATGATGATCTACTTGCGTTTCTTAGTGTATTAACATGTATGAGTATTGATTTTGAGGATGCCTTTATTAATTGGTTGGCTCATTTTATATTTAGAAGATTGCTGGATATACATAAGAAAGTGATGGTTGAATCACCTAAAATGGTGAAGACAACTCCGTCTAAAGCACAATCTTTAAAGATTCGTAAGGTAAATCAGGGTGGCATTTCATCTAATAAGAGTGTAACAAGATCTTCAAAGATTTGTAGTGGGCATGTGAGTCAATCTTCTAGAAAGGTAAATCAAGCTAGGGCTTCAGTAGCTATTAAACAGGAAGAAACGTTAAATGGTAAGGGTGGAATTATTTTTTTGATCATTATTGGACTTTTATTTGGATATGGCTATATGTCTTTGAAAAAGGAAGAGGCAGAATGGGATATGGCACAGAAGCAGTATCGTATTGAGAGTAGACGAAAAGCTGAACAAAATGAATTTAGGGAAAGGGAAGAAAAACGTAAAAAGAAAGAGGGACAAAGTTCAAACTCATCATCTTCTTCGTCTTCATCTTATGATGAAGGAAGTGATGATGCATATTCTGGTGATTATGATGAGGATCGTTATGATAATGATGAAAGTTATCGTGATGGTGTAGATGATATGTTGGATGAACTGGGAGAATAAAGAAATATACAGTGAAAGAATCGTTGAATGTATGTATACTCACGAGTAGTATACTTACGAGTATACAAATTTATTCGGAAGGCTTTTGTCTTGCGAACAAGACAAAAATATATAAATATTGTCTTGTGCATAAGACAAAAAAGTATTAATATTGTCTTGTGAGTAAGACAATATCTACATATGATAAGGCAAAGGAGGTTGGTACATATGAATCGAGATATTTTGAAACAAATAATAATTGATCAGAAGGAGATGTATCTTGATAATCCATTGATTTTTAGGGATTATGATCTAGAAGAAAATGTAAACTATTGTTTTGTCGGTATTCGAAGAACGGGAAAATCATATATGATGTATCAACAGATTCATAACTTAATGAATGATGGAATTCCATCGTCACAAATTGTATATGTGAACTTCGAGGATGAGCGTTTATTGGAAGTTGGTGTGGATGATTTAAATACAATATTAGAGATTGGTATTGAATTTTCTGGTTCGAAAGGAAAACCATACTTGTTTTTAGATGAGATTCAGAATGTTGATGGTTGGGAAAAATTTGTTCGTAGAGTTGCGGACATGAAGTATCGAATCAATATCACAGGAAGTAATAGTAAGATGTTAAGCAAAGAAATAGCTTCTACTTTAGGTGGCAGATTCATGATTGTGAATGTATTTCCATATTCATTTAAGGAATATTTGAGTGCAAATCATATTGAGAATGTACGGCTTGATCAAATGAGTACGAAGCAGCGTGCAGATATTGTTAGTCAATATGAACAGTATGTGACGTGTGGAGCTTTTCCTGAATTGGTGGATATTAAAAATAAAAGAGTGTTTTTAAATAATATTTATCAAACTGTATATTTGCAGGATATCATCACGAGAAATAAAATTACAAATGATTTTGCGGTACGATTAATTTTAAAGAAGATTGCGGAGTCTGTAACGAAAGCTTTGTCTTTTAATCGATTAACGAATATAGTGAAAAGTGCTGGTATTTCTATTGGAAAACAAACGGTGATCAATTATGTAGGGCATATGTTGGATTCATACCTTATTTTTTCTTTGCAAAATTATGCAGCAAAACTTATTGAAAAAGAAACATCACCAAAATATTATTTCATGGATACTGGGTTACTAGGATTGATGTTGTTGGATTGTAAAACAGCTCAATTGGAAAATTTGGTTGCGGTTGAGCTGATTCGAAGATATGGATTTGAAAATGTGTATTTCTTTGAAAATAATATCGAAGTAGATTTTTATATTCCAAGTGAAAATTTGGCAATACAGGTGAGTATGCAAGTATTAGAGAATGTAGATACTTTAGAACGTGAAACTAGGGCATTTGTGAAATTGAATGATTTCATTCCAAATACAAAGTGTCTTCTCATCACAAATAGTGAGGAAACAAAATTGAATTGTGATGGAATCAAGATAGATGTGGTTCCAATTTGGAAGTGGTTATTAGATTAAAAGGGAGATTGACGCTTGTGGTCGATCTCCTTTAATCCTTCATAGTGATATATTCATAGGTTGGTGTGAAGTTTTGGTTGTTTTGAAGCTTATAGTACTGCATAAAAATGCGGGTCATAATATTTGGAATTTCTGATTCCATTGGTTGGGATAGAATAATCAAATATTGCATAGCACTATAGCGTGTACAAACATCAACTTTTCGAATGTTTTTGTGGATGGCTTCACCCATATGTGTTAATGCTTCTTCAATTTCTTCAATGTATGGAAGTGTATCTTGTACGGTTTCCATCGTAACCATAATTAGATAACAATCCCATTGATTGCGAACCATCAATTGATGGATATATTCATATTGTCGAGTGAATTCTCTAAAGTCTAGACTTAAAGCGCCTGTATAGCTTCCGCTTGTTTGTAGGGATTTTGCGATTAATTTTAAGTCTGCCGTATTATTGGATGTATTTTTATGTTGAATCTGATTGTAGAAAGAATAGTTGTTTTTACCATTTTGTTTCACATAATATAAGGCTTTGTCAGCTTTTGAACAAGCATCTTCAAAATTATCATTTTTTGTGGTCATGAGCATACCGGCAGATAATGCTGCAAAGTGTGTTTCACTATCTTTTTCTATAGATTCTTTGAATTGCTTAATTAAATTTGAGATTGTGTTTTCAGCTCGTTCAGAACTAACATTAGGCAAAAAGAGTAGGAATTCATCCCCTCCCATACGACATGTGATTTTATCTAATGGAATGTCGAGTAATAATTTTCCTAAGCTTTTTAGTGCTCTATCTCCAGCTTTGTGTCCATAGACATCGTTGATTTTCTTTAGATTATCCATATCTAAAAAGATTAGGCTTCCATTTGTTTTTTGCATGGATGATGCAATCATTTTTTGTCCTACATTACGTACAGGAAGGCCTGTAAGGTAATCGTAATTCTTAGTGCCTTCCTGATCTTGAATGGTGGATACAACATCAGATATAAATTTATCAATAGTATTTTCATGGCTTTGAGTATTTTCGAGTTCTAAATTCAACAATGACTTATTATCCATAAGTTTAAGAAAGATTTCTGCAATTTCTGGATCGAATTGAGTGCCCGATTTTTTTTTGATTTGTTCTTTGATTTGTTCAAAACTAAGGGCATTACGATAGATTCTTCTTGAATTCATGGCATCGTAACTGTCGGCAATAGCTATAATGCGAGCTTGAATAGGAATTTCATTGCCTTTTAGTCCGTCGGGATAGCCAGTACCATCATAATGTTCATGATGACTTCTTGTGACTTCATCTAAATGAGGAATAATCGTTACATCTTTTACTATATCTTGTCCGATGATGGTGTGTTGTTTGATTAAATTGAATTCTTCCTGTGTTAATTTGCCAGGCTTATTTAAAATTTGATCTGGAATACCAATCTTTCCAATGTCATGTAAATATGCGCAGCTTTTAATGTTTTGAATTTCATCTTTTGTCCAACCCAGACTTTTTGCGATAATTGTAGCATATTGAGCAACACGCTTAGAATGGCCGCGCGTATATTCATCTTTGGCTTCAATGGTTGTAGAGAGTGTCTGCATCATTTGAAGTGTTATTTTTTTGTTTTCTTTCTTTTCAATTTCCAACTCCGTTTGATGGCGGTTTTCTTCTATGATATGAATCTTTTGGATGGTACGAAAAATATTGGTGAAGAGTAATATAATCATGCCTATGCCAATAAAAATACCTGAAATAGTTGCGACAAAATAAACAGATACAGATTCAATGGCAACACAGACTAGGACTAGAAAGAGTCCAATCAATAGAATGTAGTCGGATTTTGTTTGTTTGTTTTTGCGTATGTATTGCATCAAATGAATGAATATTAGGATAAACACAAAGACGAGTAGTAATTGTGCAACGGGCAACGTTTCAATGTAGTCTTTGACTTTAGTTAAATATAGAATGGAGGATATTGTGAAGTTTAAAAGTATGATATATCCAATGTTTTGATAAAGTCTTCGATGTTTTCCGTTTTGAATATTGTCGGCATAGAAGAGCATAGGTAAAGGACAAAGCATAATCATCACAAAACAAAGGGATGCTAATGCTGAAGCATTGGGAACTAGAATTTGTCGTATTTTGGATTCTCCAAGCATCCAGACTGAGCCCATAGCCATACACCATCCGAAGTATTCCATGTCAAAGTTAGTGTGATAAACGTGTTTTAGGGCAATTCCAAATAGGATGGATGTAATGCCGAAAATAAGGATAAAGAAGGCAATCAATGTTGGAAGACCATATTGGTTATATATGGCTTGCCAAATCTCGACTTGACTTCCACAATATATCTCATTCACAATGCCTGCATAATTAGGGGTATAGGTCGTTAATTCAATGCGTAATGTTTTTTTTGCATCCTTATAAGATGTAGGACAAAAGACATATCGACTTGCTGAATTTTTGCCAGCCATTCGCGTATCTTTTGTGGAGTATTGTGCACGCAATTTATTTCCTACATAAAATTTAACGTCTTGTAAAGAAGAACGAATCGCAAAAGCAGTATTATCATAATCTTTTGGAAGTGTTGTGGTAATGACCATTGTTTGGCCTGGCATTATTTCGTAAGTGCCTGGGACATCTATTTTTTGTTTAGAACCATCTTCTTTATTCCAGTAAAATGAGCCTGAATATAGGATGGATTCAGATGGGTTGTTATATTTTTGCTCGTCGGCACCAAATATTTGCATGAAAAGGAACCATCCTAAAATTGCAGCCATTAAGATGTAGAAGAGGTATTTTATCGTTTGAAAGTTATATTTTTGTGTATGCATAAGCAAATTCCTTTCACTATATTTAGAGTAGTATTTTTTTTGAAATGGCGCAATAAAAATGTTGACAAACCTAATGGAGCACTATAGAATATTATCGTTCTAAATAGAACGATAAGGAGAATGCATATGCACTTTTGGGATGAACATAAAACGATAACGAGATATTATGAGATGAAAATGTCGGGAGTTTGTGAAAAACACAATTTAAGACAGTTGGAGTATGACATATTAATGTTTCTTTACAATAATCCAAAATACAACACGGCTGCAGATATTGTTCGTATTCGTAAGTCAACAAAGTCTCATGTTTCCACTTCACTTAAAGTATTAGAAGATCGTGGCTTGATTGAAAGAAGAGTGGATCCAACAAATAAAAAACGTGTCACCATTCATTTGCTTCAACTGGCTAGTGAAGTAATTGAGGATGGTAAATGGGCGCAAAAAGAGTTTGCACAAGATATATTTGAGGGGCTTACTGAAGAAGAAATCAGAGTGTTTATGAATATATTTCAAAAAGTGTATAACAATGCAGAGAGGATGATTTCAAATGAGTAAAACTAACTATAAACCTAAAATGTCAGATTTGATGGAAGCAATTTTTGATGCTTGTTATTTGATCTTTGACTTAATTGCCGGAATCTTATTTTTTGTATATTCAAAAGGAAATTCATTATTTATTTTATATTGCGTATTAACATTAACATTATGTGGAGGAGATGCATTCCACTTGGTTCCTCGTATTAAAAGAGCTGTTTATGGAACAAATGACAAAATCAAAAGACAGCTTGGTATTGGATTGCAGGTATCTTCAATCACAATGACAGTATTCTATATTATTTTATTATTTATTTGGAAATCAACTTTCCCAACATTAACCGCTCCACTTTGGATTGAAGCTTTGATTTGGATTTCAGCCATTATTCGTATCGTAGTATGTTTCTTACCACAAAATAACTGGACTTCAGAAGAAGGAAACATGAAGTTTTCTGTAATTCGTAATGCCGTATTTGCGGTAACTGGAATTGGTGTAATTCTTTTGTATGCAATTTCAGGGAATATGTATGATTTACACTTAAACCGTATGGTTGTAGCTATTATTATTTCATTTGGTTGTTATATCCCGGTTACGTTATGGTCTAAGACAAAGCCTAAGATTGGGTTATTGATGATTCCTAAGACTTGTGCTTATATGTGGGTCATTATGATGGGATTGCAATTATTATTTTAGAATTTCTTCAAGAGAACGCTTACTCGACGTTCTCTTTTTCTATATGAATTTAGAAATTTAGAGCATCTAATTCAATGAAAATAGGTCATTTTAGATCAAATAGGAACAATCGTTACAAACTTATTGGAATTCACAATACTTTCACATTGGACATTTATAATAGGAATTGGCTACTGGATGTAGTAACGGTGAACCCTCTGAATTAAAAAAAGAAATCTGCTTGAGTTCTCGGCAGATCCTTCAATTTTTTTCAGGAGGACGTGTTGTATGTATATTTATCTATACATTGATGTTGCCATGTGTTTAATGGCACTAGTAGAAATACTTAGAATCACATTATTGATTATAGAAAAATGTAAAAGACACTAGTTCACATCACCACAATGGATTACTAGTGTCTTTTGACATTATCAATTCAGAGTGACCACTGCATCCAGTAGCCTTTCTGTATCTGTATTATACCGATAAAGGAAAGTTTATGCAAATAGGGAAGCCTTATTTTCGGATAAAAACAAGCAGTTAGAAGATGGTGTAAATGGATTGTATAGTCATATTATAATATAATTTACATATATTATGGAGGTGATGTTATGTATCATATACGAGAATCTATTAGGCCATCTGCTGATTTAAGAAATCACTATAATGAAATTTCAAAGCAATATCGGGAAGAGAAGGAAGCTGTAATTATTACAGTAAATGGACGTGGTGATACGGTTTCTTTATCTTATGATGAATACAAAAGTATGAAGTCAAGAATTGAATTGTTGAAATTGCTTGCAGAAGCAGATGAAGATGTTTTGAACGGAAGAGTATCACCTATTCAAGACATTTTTAATGATTTAAGAGCTATGTTAAAAGGAAAATAAAATGAAATATACTATTGTACGTACAGATACCGCAGATATTGTTATTCGAAAAATTGTAATGAATATCGCAAGAAATTTCGGTGAGGATATTGTATTAAAAAATAGATGATTTAGAAAAGAATATATATCTGGTGGAAGATAATCCATATTTAGGAACGATACCTAGATATCCTGTTTTAAAACGACAAGGCTATCAGGTGTTGATACTCGAAAAGGACTTGGTATTTTACAAAATCAACGAGGATAAAAAACAAATTATTATTTATGCGGGCGTAGATCAATGTCAGGACTATCTGAATATTATTCAAGGATTGTAAATTGTTTATTAAAAAATCAAAAATTTATAATGCAATCTAAGAACACTCGGGACTTTAGTCATGAGATGAATTAGATGTGCAGATGTTAGATAAATAATTTAAAAA
>NZ_CATVYQ010000056.1:0-12955 GCF_958348295.1 uncultured Holdemanella sp. | reverse complement strand
AAAATGGATTGCCGTTAAAAATGGAAATGGATATGTGTTAGTATCAGCTTTAGATCCAAATTATGCATTGGATTTATATGCTTCAAAGACTTCAAATGGAAACAATATTGATATCTATGAAATGAATGGATCAAATGCGCAGACTTGGTTATTTAAAGAAATGTAATAGAGGGTAAATTAATTTTACCTTCTTTTTTTATCATTTGTTAATAAAATTAATTGCTAAAGAGCGTATTATAAATTTGTATAGTGAGAGGTAATTGAAAGATGAAGAGTGTAAAAGACAAACTAATTATTACGGCTGCAGTTGGTTTTACAGCTGCTTCGACAATGGTTAATCCACATTTTACAAATGTATTGGCAGAAGAAATTAAAGATCCTGCATTTGTGAAAGAAGATGCATCTAAGACTAAGACTGAAAAGGAAAAATTGGAAGATTCTGTCAAGGATGCTAAGAGCAATTTGGATGAAAAAAAGGCAGATGTAGATGCAAAAAAAGAACTAGTGGATGCGTCTCAAAAGTCAGTCGATGAATTAATGGACCAAAAGACAAATCAACAGTCTCTAGTTGATGGTAAATTGAATGCTGAGGAAGATGTTTATAATAACTTGGCTAAAAAAATTAGTGATTTGGAAAAAGAGATTGAAAATAAAAAGGCTGAATTAAAGGATCAAGAAGATCAGCAAGCTGTTGCAAAGGACACTTTGGATAAAGCAAAACAAGATTTAGAGGATAAAGAACAAAAGCGTGATGTCCTTAAGGCTGAGCTTAGTAAATATAATGAAAAGGCTTTAAAGGATAAACTTGATAGTGCAGAACAAGGTGTGGATCAGGCAAAGAAGGATTATGAAAATACTGAAACACTTAAAAATAAAACTTTAAGTCTGTTGGAAGCTGTAAATACAAATGTAGAAGCTAAAAAGAAAGAGCTTGATGATGCGAAAGCTGTATATCAGACTGCTGTAAATGATGTTGTAGCTAAACAAGCAGCTGTTGATAAGGCACAAGCTGATGTAGATTCATTTAATCAAAGTGATGCATTAGATACTGCAAAGAGCGATTTAGCAAAGGCTCAGACTGATTTAGAAACGGCTAAGGCTAATGCGAAAACAGCAAGCGATGCATTAACAAATGCAGAAACAAATTATAATGATGCACTTAAGGATCAAGCTTCAAAACAAGTGGCTTATGATGCAAGTGTAACTGAATTGGAGAATGCTAAAAAAGCATTAGAGAATGCAAATGAGGCAAAGACTAATGCACAACAGGCTTATGACAAAGCCAAAACTTTAGTTGATGAAAAGGCAGATTTGATCAAGGATTATGAAGAGGCTTATAAGATAGCGCAACAACAGGTTGAATCTGCTCAACAAAGAGTAGACAAAGCTCAAAAAGATTATGATTCTGGTAAATCTGAAAAGCAGATTGCTCAGGAAAGATTGGCTGAGTTTGAAAAAACAAATAAAGAATTGATTGAAATGTTTAATAATAAGCAGGGTACAAAAACATTCTTCCAATATTTGGGCGCAGACTCTGCCGTTGAATTATTAAGTAAACCGAGTGATGTATTAAAGGATTATACAACACTTGGTGGTAATGATGATGCTACAAATACAAATTATTTAAATTATGTATTTGATTATATTGATGAGTGTAATCAGATTCGTAAGGATTTAGGCTTATCTGAGTTAAAGGTAAGTGCCTATTTAATGGCAGATGCAGAATTAAATGCCAATTATGCGTCAAAAATTCATGGTCATTCAGGTGCAAATGTATCATCTGGTGAAAATCATGCGTGGGGATATGGTGCTGCCAATGGAGAAAACAGTCCATTTAGAGGTTGGTATGATGAAGAAAAGAAAATCTATGATGGTTTGGATGAAAAATATAAAAAATTGAGTGCGTATGAATTATTTGAAAAATATCCAAATGTTTATATGAGCGTGGGTCATTATTTAAATATTGTGAATCCAGCTTCTACATTAACTGGTTTTGCGTTCAAAGGGGATTATATAGCAGGTTCTAGTGGTCTTCAATTTACTGGACTATCTACATTTACACAGGAATTTGATTATTTTCATAGACCAAGTAAAGATGTTATTTTAACTACTAAAGAATTCAAAGAAAAATATACACTATATTGGGGCTTAATGAATCGTATTCCTGCAGAACATCATTTCTTGCAGGAAAACGTTAAGAATGCGAGTGATTCAAAGAGTGATCAAGAATTACAGCAGGCTAAAGCTGATTTATTGAATGTACAACAATTATTAGCAAATCAAAAGGAGACATTGGATAATGCCAAGGCTGAAAAGGCAGAATTAGATGCGCAATTAGCTGCTTCAAATACAAGATTAAGTAACGCTGCAACAGCTGTACAAAATGCTCAAAAAGCTGTGGATGATGCTCAAGCTAAAGCGGATGCTAGTAATGTGGCTTTAAATAGTGCAAAAGAAGCTGTAGAAGCTAAATTACAAGCTAAACTAGCTGAGCAAACAAATAAAGACAATAAGGATGCAGCTGTAAAAGAAGCAAGTGATAGGGTTAATGCATTAAGTACAAAGATTAGTGATTGGGACAGTGAAAAGGCTAAGGCTGAAGAGGCATTAAATAATGCCAAGAAAGATTTAGAGGTTTCAAAACAAGCTGAAAGAGATGCACAAACTTTAGTGAATCAAAAACAAAATGCTTATGAAATGATTCTTAATGATAAGGATACAGTAGAAAATAACTTAAATAGCGTAAATAATTCATTAGCTGCTGCTCAAAGAGCTTTGGATGGTGCAAACACAAATTATCAAGCTGCTTTACAAGAAGTAAATGAGTTTAATGCAAAACAAGAAGAGCTTAAAGCACTTAATAATGAGCTTGAAGCACAGAATATTTTGATTGAAAGATATGTACAAGATGAAAAGGATGCTCAGGCAGTTGTTAAAGAAACAAAAGAAAAAATTGTAGCTTTAACAAAAGATAAAGACAATACAGAAAATCAAAAAGAAGGCCAAAAAAAGGTACTTGCTTTTATGCGTCGAGTTAGAGAACAAGGTTCAAACGCAGATTTAAGTGATGTCGATGATTCAGAATTAGTATTGTATTTAAATCAATATGCTAGAGAAGTGGATGAATTAAATCAAATTGAACAAGATTTAGCAACCGCAAATGCTCGATACTTCAGAATTTTAGAAGAGTATGAAAACGCAAAACATGCGCAAGATGAAGCGCAGGCTGAATATGAAAGTGCAATGAAAAAATTAGATACTTATATTAAGGCTAGTGCAAAACATGCTAAAAAGGATGAAGAAAAGAAGGCAGAAACTACAAAAACAAGTGATGTAAATACAGGTGTAGACACGCAATTTGTTTCTAATGCAGCATTAATGGGTGTTGCAGCACTTGGTGTGATTGAAGCTAAAAAGAGAAGTAAGAAATAATAAATAAAATCTTATTTCATAGATAAAAGAGATGTACATATAGTTGTGCATCTCTTTTTTATAACAACAGTGTTGTTGGACTTTTTTTTGGTTTTTTGGTTGAGTAAAATGAAATACAAGTATATACTTGTATTAGTTCTAATGAGTAGAAGTAATATAATAAAGATAGGGGGTTAAGACATATGATTGTTATGGATTTAAAATTGGATAATTTATGTGCGTTTAGAAATTTTCATGTGAATTTTTCGTATCCAAAAAAGATTGTAAATTCTTATATTGAAAATGAGCATTTGGAAGGAATGTCGAATTTTCGTTATAAAAAAGTGAATATTATTATGGGTTCAAATGCGACTGGAAAGACGTCTTTGGGGCGTTTGATTCTTTCAATCTTTATTTTGATTGGAAAAAGAAATGTTGAAATTATTACGTCGTATATTGCGGATAAAGATAAAAAGGCTTCATTTTCAATGGACTTTGTGAATATGGATCATGGTATTTATAAGTTGTATAGAATAAATGCAGAATTTGATCCAAGTGCAGATCATGATTATTCTTCTGAAAACATTAAGATTCGTGTTGAATCCACAGATATTAAACAAAGAGAGAATTATGAGACATGTGCTAAGCGATTAGATTCGATTATGACAGGTTTTACGGACGCGAATTATATTATGGAATTAGAAAAATTGAAGAATTTGTCATGGCCATTTTCATTTCCGTTTGATGCGTATTTTGAAACTAGGTATCGCATTGAAGATAATGAAGAGTATTTACAAGTTTTGAAAAATACTTTAAAAGTATTGGATCCTGCAGTTAAGTGTATTATTAAGTTAAATGAAATTGAAGATACTTATGCCATTCAAATGGGTAAGGAGGAGATTCTTATTAAAAATGGTAAGATATTGAATCCTAGTATGTTGTCTAGTGGTACAAAATCTGGGCTTGATATTGCGGGTATCGTAGCTTCTATTAAATCGGATAAACATAGTTTTTATTATTGTGATGAAAAGTTTTCGTATGTACATTCTGACATTGAAAAGGGCTTTTTATCATTAATGATTTCTTTGTTGAAACCAAATAGTCAGTTATTCTTTACAACGCATAATTTAGATATATTGGATTTGCCGCTTCCAAAGCATAGCTTTAATTTTTTAAAGAAAGAAATGTTTGAAGATGATCAAATAATTAGTGTAATTAATGCTGCTGATTATCTAAAGAAGAGTACGGATTCATTAAGAAATGCGGTTGATAATGATCTATTCTCTGTTTCACCAAACTTAGATTTATTATATAAAATTGAAGATTTATAGGATTAGGAGTTATTGCCATGTCTAAAAATATTTATCATTTCTTTGTTGAAGGTGTTGGAGAACGGGCCATTATTAATACGTTAAAAACAGATTTTCAATGTATTCAGGCCGGAAAAGTGGATGTGTTTAATGTTATTCAGAATAAATTGAACAAAAATATATTGATGAAATTAAAGCCGGGAACCATTGTAATATTAGTGTTTGATACAGATAAAGATGAAACGGATATATTAGATAGCAACCTACGTTTTTTAAAGAAACAGCCTAATGTGAAAAAGGTGATTATCATTCCTGAAGTTAAAAAGTTGGAGGATGAGTTAGTACGTAGTTGTAATATCACAAATGTTAAAGATCTTATGAGAAGTAAATCGAATAGTGAGTATAAGAGTGATTTAGCAAAGTGTAAAAAATTTAAAACAAGTATTAATAAACAATCAGTTTGATATTGATTTATTTTGGAATCAAGATCCAAAAGGTGTATTTGCGAAGTATAAAAATGATAGTAAGTTGATTAAGAGGTAACAATGAAAACAATATCGAGGAGCAGAAAAATGATACAACCCGAATTGAAAGCCTATCGTAGATGTTCAGATAGACATGTATTCGTATTGGAAACGAATCTGACTTATGTAGAAAAGTGTCAGATTTTTCATTATGCCGATTTGGTTCGTAAAGCTGGTAATGAACTGACTGGAATCATGAAAAAAAGATATGATCAGATTGTTCGTACGAAAAGGTATCGCAAGCTAAAAAGTCTTTATAAGAAATATAAGAATGCCAATAATAAAAAGGCATTAAAAGATGTATGTGATCAGATGAAGGAAATGCAGAAACAGTATGATGTGATATGGGATTACTGCAGAACTTCAATGATTGCCATTAAAAAGAAATATGGAATTGATGCCGTATTTGCACTAACGAAAGCGGAGGTTGTATTTCGTGGAATCGAAAAATGTCTTTATTCGGATGGAGAAACGGTTCATTTTAAAAAGCGTGGAGATCTTCCGTGTATTCGTGCTAAACAAATCAATCGTGGAATCATAATGAAACAAATGAATTTCAAATTCAAGAATATGGAGTTTGGTGTAAAAATCAAAGACCGCTATGAACAAGAGGAAGTAAATGCCATACTGTATTATTTGCAGCATGCAGAATTCATGGATGATTACCAGATTATTATTACTTCGATATTGCTTTGTCCAACTATCAATTAATTTCCAAGTACAGTGTATTTTCTTTTAGAGTTTTCAGCAGAATTACCTATTAGAGAATGAAATGCTTTCATTAGAGTGTATGATATACATATTTGGGTTGGCAGAAGATATTGCGGAATTTCATATTTTAATGATTGATAATGGAAGAATGATCAAAGTGTTTAAATTTATTCCTGAGGTTTGATGATAGAGAGGTTCTTCTGAATGCAATTAAAATCATAGAAGAGATTGTCAAGTTATAAGATGTAATGGAATATGAAAAATATCAAGCGAAAATAATTGTTTCAGGAAATTTTAAACATTATTAGGATGGTACTGTAAGTATAAATTACACAACCATATCTAACTTAAAACAATTAATCGTAGTTAAATAAATTTTGATAATTGATTTACTGTAAAAAAATTCTTGTGATTACTGAGTATTTTATGTGCTGGGTTGATTGTTTACATTTTTTTAATAGAGCAACGAATTTGAAAGGGTTAAGTGAATTTGCTAGCAAAGAATTTAAGTGAGAGTGGCATATACCCAAAAACAGTTTATAGATGAGATTAGGTTTGGACGACATTATAGGGTCCTTTCTTTTTGCATGACTAAATTGAATGAAACAAAAAAAGACATCCTAAGACATCTGATTCTAATACAAGTTTATCTGCTGGCTGTCAGCCCATCGCTATTAGCGACAATGATTGAATATTTTAACGACTTTGCATTGTCCACAACTTTACTGGTGGTTGTCACCCCATCACTTAAAGTGACCACGATTAGGACATTTTAACGACTTCCTATTGTCTTCAGCTTAAAGTGCTTGTTCACTAAAGATATTTCTATCTCTACTTATAATTTAGCATAAAACATTAATAATTAACAAATTCATTGATGCTTTTAAATTGATTTTTTATGATACAAAAGTGTTTGAAATTAGTTTGACAATATGTTGAATACGACATAATATAATTATAAAGAGGAAGGAACATATTAATGTACGAGATTATTTTATATGATACAGAAGATGGAAGATGCCTTGTGCAGGAATTATTAGATTCTCTGGAGCCTAAGTTACTGGCAAAAACATTGCGAACAATTGACTTACTGGAAATGAACGGTCCATTGCTTCGTGAGCCATATTCAAAACCATTGGAAAATGGAATATTTGAGCTTCGTACCAAGCAAGGATCAGATATTACAAGAGTACTGTATTTCTTTATTGTAGGAAAGAAGGCGGTACTGACTAATGGATTTATAAAAAAATCGCAGAAGACACCAAAGGCAGAACAAAACTGGCAAAGAAGTATAAAGCAGATTATGAACGGAGGTATGGCAATGAGTAGCTATAAAGATTATAAGAAAAGAGCATTACAGAATTCGGAGGTAAAGGCAGAATATGATGCACTGCAACCGGAATATGATATTATCCAGGCGATGATTGATGCCAGAGTGCAGCAGAATATGACACAGAAAGATTTATCAACCAAAACCGGAATAACGCAGGCAGATATAAGCCGAATTGAGAACGGAACAAGAAATCCCAGCCTAAGTATGGTGAAAAAACTTGCACATGGATTAGGGATGCAATTAAAGCTGGAATTTGTTCCAATGCCAACAAAAAATAAAATGTAAAGAGTATTATAGAAACCGCAGGAATTTTCAACTGCGGTTTTTATTTGTCCCAACATATACAGAAACATCGCCATAGGAATATTGTTATACTATGACGGTATTACAAATCGTTTTCATCTTTAAAAGCGAACACATCATTGGGTGTAAAGTTAAGAATATTGTACATTTTTTCAACAGTAAAGATTGTGATGTTTTGGTTTTTCTGGAACTAATCTAGAGTGTGCTTGTCAATACTTTTGTTAATCATGGTATATTGAAAAATGTGGCGCTTTTTCATGGTTTCCCATAATGTTGAACAGCAAATTTAACACAAAGCTAAATTTACAAAAACTTCAAATAAAAATACAATTCCAATAAAATAAGTTGTGAGAATAAACTGGTACAGGAAATCCCTGAATAACAGGTGCAATGATTATGGAAAACTAATTACGGATGGTTTTGTAACATGATATGATATTTCTTTAGGCCGGTACAACGATATGTAAAGCACTCAGAAATTCGAAATGGAGTTGTTCCTAACAAGAAAGAAAAACGTGCATGGGAATATGCACATTCACTAGATTGTTGGCCCTAGTCATGATCATACGTATTCTTCTGAGAATATAAAGGCTCGTGTTGAATTTACAGATTTTCGTTTAAGAGATAATTATGAGTCTTGTGTAAAGAGATTGGGTTGAATGAATCAAATTACATAATTGAATTAGAGAAATTAAGTTCTATTGATCTTGCGAATTGGAGGTGTTTTTTTTTGTGCGAGATTTAAAACGAATTCTTGAACTGATGTTTGAGAATTTCTGTTTTTCATTATATTAATAAACAAAATATTGATGTAGTCACAAGATTCATTTCAGATTATGCATATGACGGAAAATGGTACGTGTGTAGCGCACCATCGGTGTATCTATAGCGGTCAACCGGTGCATCAATTTTTTGATTTAATTTCTTATTGATTCATCTTTAAATTCTAGACGATATGCTTCACATATAACTCGATCTAAACACGCATCAGCATATGTACAATCCTTAAATAAATCGTACCATTCTTTTACTGGGATTACTGGGATTTGAGAAATAAACACTGCCGATTTTCTTTCTTCTCTTGAATCGAGAATTTCAAATAGATGTCTACATTTTTTTGAAAAAAGAAAAAGGAACCCGACGCATCAGGTTCCTTCTAGGTGTTGTCCGAAGACGACCACCGCAATTCATAGCAGTAATATACTACACCGAATAACATTATGCAAGAGGTTTTAAGATTGACTAATAAAATTTTGTAACTGCCGCAGGTGTGCTCGCTGCTGAGTCTCTAGAATTTGATTGCAAATGTTTGGGAAAATTTGTTTTCTTAACGAATCGATGCAGTCGATGAATTCCGTTATAAAGTGTTTGCAGGATGTTTTAGTCTCTCCCATTTTACGTAGGACATAAGTAATTAAAATAATGTAAGCATAAATATACTTGAAATCTAAACCGGTGATTCCAACCTCTGTTTCGAGAAGAAAAACAAGTCGATTATTTATAGTGCTTGTTTGAAAACGAGTATCAAAAATGGTGTTGTTATGAGCAACAGCATTACGAAGATCTTTGATAGCATAAATGATGTATTCAGTGATTTTTCCGTCTGTGTCAATATTACTTGGTAAATGAAGTATACTTGAAGTTTTCAACTTGACATTTGAATTTGAGCAGGCGAAAAAAGTTCCAAACTCTCCAAGAGCCAAAGATTCGAAAATGGCCCAAATGGGAATTGGTTGGTCTGCATTAAAGAAATGATTGACAGTTTGTTTTTTGCTTGAATAATCACGTAAAAGGGCATTGTTGATTTTCCCCTTAAGAGTCATCCGTTTTGCATACTGTTTGTGGTATTGCTGGCTTCCAGGCGTATATGATTTGTAGTCAGTAATAGACTTGTTAAATATGGTATCTAGGTTTTCGGAATGACAGTCATGAAGAATAGCTTCTATCACGTAGCTTTTAAGTGCGTTTTCGATAAACATTACTTTTGGATAAATTATGGTTTTTAACTGCATATCAAATTTATTTAAAGCAATGACTTCATCAAGAGACGAAAAAGGAATGCGCTGGTTTGGAGTACAAATGAAACGGTATCCCTTGTATCCATGATAGTAGCCAATATTTAGTAAGGACTGAGATTGATATGCGCATCCTGGAATCCTACCTCAACTTGATTGAGATGGAGGCCAGGTTTTTTTATTTAATATTTCTTGTTATAGCTGTACGATTTCATCATTTCTAATAACCGAATTTTTGGGATATTGTATGTTGTTAGTTATGTGTTGATGCTTATGGTTGTTGAAAATGTTTGAGACTTATTGGGCTCAAAATGACATGTATCATTCAGTTCACATAATGCTGTATAAACTTGAGAAGATTTTATTGCTTTTGTTTGATTGTTGATAGTTTGAAATATATTCGTACTCCTGGTATATAATTTCAGTTACCATCCTAATAATAAAACCATCCTTGTAAGATTGCACTTATGATGTGGATTCATTAAGGATGGTAATTAAAGAATGGGATTTTCTGGTTTTCTTAAAATCTTGATTTTATTTCTTCAAATGTTGGTAAGTCAATATAGTTAACGTTTATAGCTTTTAAGACTTGCGCATAGGATTGTTGAAAAATTTTATATGTGTCCTCAAAACATGTGTTTTTTATATATTCAGCAAGTTTATTAGAATCCATATTTTTAACATCTTTATTTAATTCTATTTCTATATCCTCTTGCATTAAAAACAATTGAAGATCATTTATATTAAAAGAGACTTTAATAATTATTTTATATTGATGATCATCTTTATCTTCTGGCACTCTGATATTAAAACTTAATAACATATCTGCCATTTCATTTGTGTTCTTTGCTTGATTAAAATCTATATTTAATTTTGTTATTTGATGATTGGTAATTTTAAAATCCATGTAAAACACCTCCGCTTTTATGTTTGCTTGAATTTATTAGTGCGTTATTAAAGGAATAATTATAAGTACAAGCGTCTTTTTCTAATAGTTTTCTTTTAGACAGATGAATCTTTATTTTTTTACGAATATGAATTGGTTGAGCAAATTTTTCTTTTATTATATAACTATAACAACCTGCCTCTTGAATTTCTTTTGCATAAAACTCATTAAATTCTTCTTGTTCTTCATTGTCTGTTTCTAAATAGAAACCTTTTTCAGGAAGTAAGTCTTGATCAATTTCTTTTGTTGTTTCAAATGTATAATTAATTTTTTTAGTGAAGCTTTTTCTTTGAGCTTGTAATAGAGAATCGTTTTTTAAAAATAATTCTAGAACAGTCTTCTTGTTGTCATTCATTTGCTTCAAATCATTAAAATCAACTTTTGCTATAAACCATTTTTGGTATTCACGTAGTTCATAACATACACATAAGTACAAATTTGAGAATTTATCTTTTAAAGAAAATAGTATAGGCTGGTCGTCGTAATGGAAAATATAGTCTATATATAAATCTCCATAATTCGGAGTATTTTCAAAATAAATTTTTTTAGTCATTTATATCACCTTCTAACTCTTTGAAGTATTGATGGGGATTTGAATTTTTAAAAACCCACCAATCAATATGCGATTTAGCATTCTTCTTTTTCATGTAGTTTTTTGTGTGCGCCGATAATCCACAAGATCGTACAGTGGTTCCATAAGCAACTTTAGCTTTTGGGTTTTTTCTTTGCATTAATTTAAGGGTTCGTTTTATATCATTAAATTTTTCGAACGTTGAAACAGAATAGGAATTTATAGTCTTATCAATATCATTTGTATCAATTTCAATATTTGAAAATTCTTCGTTTGATGGTACAAAAGCGTTTTTATCTATTATCCCTTTTTTACAAATTCTATATACATTAAATTCTTTTTCTTCATCAACTTCTAGAATTCTTTCTAATTCTTTACTTTTGTAATAGGAAGGAAATAATTGTTTTGCCTGATTCATATCCATAATTATTCATCTCCGGTTAAATTATAACATGAATCAACCAATTTATTGTGAAATAAGACATTTAATAGTTAAAAGTTTATATTTAATAATCAAGATATTTTTCATCTATGCAATTTCAGTAATTGTTATGATGTTGGACTATTGATTAAATTGAATTTTAATCTAACATAATTTAGCGGTGTAGTCTATATGAAGTAATTATAGATATGGAAACTGACTAATGCTGAATCGGGCATCAGTAAAATAAAATACCGTGAATATTTTCGTGGATGTAAAACAGCTTATGTTTATAAATTAGGTAAGGTTGAAATATTTAGTCCTCCTAAAGATTTAGAAGATTATAATGTAAGTTTTGCTCCCCAATCTTTTTTGTATGTAGACATATAATATAAAATTTATTAGCAGAACGGAAATATTGGTTTTCTAGTATTTTATACAGAATGAATTATAATTATTTTAGGCAAATATAGAGTGGAATTATTTATAGAGATTTATGTTACTTGGTGGTAAATATTATCCTAAAATATCAATTAATTGATATATTTTACTAAATTTTATTGTTATTTACACTAATCGTAAAGGAAAGCCAAAGAAGGACAAGTTAATTTGATTTTATAAAGGTTAATGAGTTAAAGGATAAGATGTTTCTTAATGGTGGTCACATCTTTTCTTTTTGCTTGAGAAAAACGGAATGTAAGAATGCGTTTAATAATAAAGGGCTGATGATTATAATGGATATAAAATTAGATGATTTATGTTGTTTTATAGATTTTATTTTCATGTGAACTTTTCTTATCCAAGAATGAGTATTCTACGTACTCAGAGCCCTCCGTACAGTACTGAGAACCACCCAATCCATTAATTAGAGCCGTTTGTACACCTTCAGTTGTAAGATGTATTTGTAGAATAGTAAATTCTACAAATCTTGCGAATTGGAGGTGTTTTTTATATGCGAGATTTAAAACGAATTCTTGAACTCAGGTTTGAGAATTCGTTTCTCAGCTTGAAATCGCTAGGATGCTGAAAGTGTCACGAAATACTGCGTAATTATAAAATTTAAGATGTTAATTTTGATATTGAAAAGTTGCTAAGTCTTTAATAGTTATATAAGTTATCGTCGTTATATTTTGTTAACACATTATAAGTTGAATTAAGATAGACTATATACTAGTATGATTGAGCAGGGGGTTATATTATTTATGAAAACAACATTAATTATTATGGCAGCTGGAATTGGTTCTCGTTTTGGTGGTGGAATCAAACAGTTAGCTAAAATGGGCCCAAATGGAGAAATCATTATGGATTATTCGATTTATGATGCCAAGGAAGCTGGCTTTGATAAAGTCGTATTCATTATTCGTAAGGATATTGAAGAAGAATTCAAAGAAGTTATTGGAAATCGTATCC
>NZ_CATVYQ010000055.1:0-13128 GCF_958348295.1 uncultured Holdemanella sp. | reverse complement strand
AAATAAATAATCTTAAATCACGAAATTTTGAAGATTATTTCATGCGTAATCACTAGTAATCGAAAAGATTACTTTTTTTTTAAGCATTTATTTGATAGAATATAAAAGTATGATTGAGGTGAAAAAATGGCGAAACAAGAGTTTCATTTAGATTTTTGTGGTCGGGGGATCACAGTAGAAACTGGGGAAATCGCAAAACAAGCAGATGGTGCTGTAATTATTCGTTATGGAGATACAGTTACTTTATCAACTGCATGTGCATCGAACCAGGCTAAAGAAGGGATTGACTTTTTCCCTTTAACAGTAAGTTTTGAAGAAAAGTTATATTCTGTTGGAAAGATTCCAGGAGGATTTTTACGCCGTGAAGGAAGACCAAGCGAACATGCGACATTAACAGCTCGTATGATCGACCGTCCAATCCGTCCATTATTTGCGGAAGGATTCCGTAATGAAGTACAAGTTGTCAACACAGTATTAAGTGTGGATCAAGATGCAAGTCCTGAAATGGCAGCTATGTTTGGTGCTTCATTGGCATTATGTATTTCAGACATTCCATTCAATGGGCCAATCGCTGGTTGTAAAGTTGGACGTATCAATGGAGAATTGGTTGCCAACCCTACAGTTGCTCAAATGGAAGAAAGTGACATCGATTTAACTGTAGCTGGTACTGCACAAGCATTAAACATGGTTGAAGCAGGGGCTAAAGAAGTTAGCGAAGAAGATATGCTTGCAGCATTGATGTTTGGACATGAACAAATCAAAAAATTATGTGCATTCCAAGAAGAAATCGTTGCAGCTTGCGGTAAAGAAAAACGTGAAATCGAATTGTATGCAGTTGATGAAACAATCGATAGCGAAGTTCGCGCAAACTTTGAAGCACAAATTCGTGCAGCTGTTTCAATTAAAGAAAAATTGGAACGTTATGGAAAAATTGATGATTTAACAGATGAAGCTGCTGAAATGATCGCAAACAAAGAATATGCATCTGAAAAAGATCAAAACAATGCGGTTAAACAAGCTCGTGAAATCTGTCGTGGTATTGAAGCTGACGAAGTACGTCGTTTGATCATCGAAGATAAAGTACGTCCAGATGGTCGTCAAATCGATGAAATCCGTCCATTGAACTCACAAGTAGATTTACTTCCTCGTGTTCATGGTTCAGCATTATTTACTCGTGGAGAAACACAGGTATTATCAACAACTACTTTAGGTGCATTAAATGATAACCAAATTATTGATGACTTAACAGTTGTAGAATCAAAACGTTTCATGCACCACTATAACTTCCCACCATATTGCGTTGGGGAAACAGGACGTATGGGAAATCCAGGACGTCGTGAAATTGGTCATGGTGCTTTAGGTGAAAGAGCGTTGGCTCAAGTATTGCCAAGTGTTGATGAATTCCCTTATACAATTCGTACTGTGGCAGATGTTATGGAAAGTAATGGCTCAAGTTCTCAAGCAAGTATTTGTGCAGGAACAATGTCTTTAATGGCAGCTGGTGTTCCAATCAAAGCTCCAGTAGCTGGTATTGCGATGGGATTGATCATGGATGATGATTCAGGAAAATATACTGTATTAACAGATATCCAAGGTATGGAAGACCACTTTGGAGATATGGACTTTAAGGTTGCCGGAACTACAAATGGTATCACAGCTTTACAGATGGATATCAAAGTAACAGGTATCACAAAAAATATCTTTGAAGAAGCTTTAGCACAAGCTCACAAAGCTCGTCTAGAAATCTTAGACAATATGTTGGCTTGTATTTCTGAGCCAAGAAAACAATTGAGTCCATATGCACCTAAGATTGCGATGATGAATATTGATCCAGACAAAATCAAGGATGTCATCGGACCTGGTGGAAAGATGATTAATGAAATCATTGCTCAATGTGACAATGTAAAAATTGATATTGATGATGATGGAAAAGTTGTGATCTATCATAATGATTACGATACAATCGAAAAAGCAAAACAAATGATCAGTGATATTGTTCGTGTAGCTAAAGTTGGCGATGTATATGCTGCTAAAGTTGTTCGTTTAGAAAAATTTGGTGCTTTTGTGAACTTATTTGGTAACACAGATGGTTTACTACACATCTCTAAAATTTCACATCACCGTGTAGAAAAAGTAGAAGATGTATTAAAACTTGGTGATATTATCGATGTTAAGGTTACAGAAATCGATAATAAAGGCCGTATCAATGTAAGCGCAAAAGCTTTACTTCCAAAACCAAAAACAGAAGAAGAAAAAACGGAAGCGTAAAAGTAAGGAACTCGTTAAAAACGAGTTCTTTTTTCTTGACTATGTGGTAAAATAGTTGGGTAGAGGTGAAAATTATGGATTTTAATACAGAAGTACTTAAATATAAAGATGATTTCTTAAAAGACTTAAATACACTTGTATCGTATGAAAGTGTTCGTGATGAATCGACAAAAGCTGAAAATGCACCTTTTGGAAAAAATTGTCGTGACGTATTAGATGCAATGTTAGATATGGCTAAACGTGATGGTTTTGAAGCTAAAGACGTTGATGGATATGCAGGTGTTGTGGAATATGGTCAAGGTGAAGAAACATTTGGTGTTTTAGGACACTTGGACATTGTGCCACTAGGAGAAGGATGGACGAAAGATCCTTTAAAAGTGACTTTAGAAAATGGATATATCTTTGGCCGTGGTGTCATGGATGATAAAGGCCCTGCACTAGCTGGTTATTATGCATTAAAAATGATTCGTGATCTAAACATCCCCTTGAAAAAAAGAGTAATGTTGATTACAGGATGTGATGAAGAATCAGGTATGGAATGTATGAATTATTATGTGGATCATGCCGAAGTTCCTCAAATGGGATTTGTACCAGATGCAAACTTCCCAGTAATTTATGGTGAAAAGGGTGGCTTACATGTTGGTTTAGTTAGTTCAGATGAAACTGTAATCAAAAAGCTTCATGCGGGAAGCCGTCCAAATATCGTTATTGGTAAAGCCGATGTTACAGTGGATGTGATGAGTTATCAACAGGAAGATTTATTTAAATTCTATTGTGCAACTCAAGGTGTCAAAGGATCTATTAAAAGAAGTGAAGAAGGAGTTACACTACATATTGATGGTGCCTTTGCGCATGCAGCTATGCCATATAATGGTATAAATGCAGCCGTCTTATTATTAAACTTTATTGGTGAAGCTTATAATGATCAACTATCAAAAGACTTATATTCATTATTAAAAGATTGGATGGGAAAACCAGTTGGCATTGAAAAAGATGGTTTATATATGTCATTCTTGACAATGAATACAGGTATTGTGAATATTGAAAACAATAAAACAGATATCTTAATTGATATTCGTTATCCAAATGATACAAATGGTGATGAAATTATGGCTAAATTTGATGCAGCTTGTGAAAGCTTAACTTCAAATATTAAGGCTGAAAATCGTGGAGATTCAAAACCATTGTTCGTAGATCCAGATTCTCGTTTAGTTAAAGACTTGATGAGTGTTTATCAAAAATATACAGGCGATACATTCTCATGTCCTATCACAATTGGTGGTGGAACATAT
Organism: uncultured Holdemanella sp.; assembly: GCF_958348295.1. Lineage (NCBI taxonomy): Bacteria > Bacillati > Bacillota > Erysipelotrichia > Erysipelotrichales > Erysipelotrichaceae > Holdemanella > uncultured Holdemanella sp. Next base: position 9,568 of record NZ_CATVYQ010000055.1, on the reverse strand, counting down.
GCACGTAAATTTAAAAACTTTGTATCTTATGGTCCTGAACTTCCAAATGAAGTGATTGAAACTGATGCATTTGTAGGAGGATGTCACCAACGTGATGAAGGTATTAAATTAGATAACTTACTTCAGGCTATCTGCATTTATGCCGATGCGATCGTGACATTGTGTAGTTAATATGAGAATGCGTAAAGTAAAGTGGGCAACAGATTATTTGCCTACAGCAAATTGTTTAGTAAAAGAACCATCTAAACAAGCGGGTAACTGGAAAAAATTAATGGGTACAGATACTTTGCATATTGAAATTGGTTGTGGAAAAGGAAATTATTCTTTAGACATGGCAAAAATGTATCCGGATACTGGATTTATTGCGATTGAAAAGAATGAAAGTGCAGCGGGTATTGCCGCAAAAAAATATGATGAGGATACAGCAGATAAACATCTTAAATTGATTCAAGACGATGCAAGTTCAATCGGCGAATGGTTTGGACCTCGTGAAGTGGATGTGATTCACTTAAATTTCTCAGATCCATGGCCTAAAAAACGTTATGCGAAAAGACGTTTATCCAGCGCTACATTCTTAGATCAATATAAGCGCATCTTATCAAGAAATGGCGAGATTCAAATGAAGACAGACAATTCAAGTTTGTTTGAATATAGTTTGATTGAATTTCAAAATGCTGGATTTAAGATGGTTGAAGTCAGCGTGGATTATCGTCGTGATAAACATGATGAAGATGCGATCACAGAATATGAACAAAAATTCATTTCTTTAGGACAGCCAATCTATCGTTGTGTTTGGAGATATTCACATGATTGATATTAAAAATAAAGAAGAATTTACTCAAGCTTTAGATACATCAGGAATTCAAGTTATGGTGTTTACAGCATTTTGGTGTCCAGATTGTATGTATATCAAACCATTTATGCCTGAAATTGAAGAAGAATTTAGTAATCTTAAGTTCTATTCTTTAAATCGTGATCAATGTATGGATATTGCGATTGAGTATGAAGTGATGGGAATTCCTAGCTTTATTTGTTTCAAGGATGGAAAAGAAATTTCAAGATTTGTTTCTACACTTCGTAAAACAAAAGAAGAGATAGAGACATATCTTAATAAAACAATAGAAAGTGAGAAGGAAATATGTTAAAGGATTTAATGCATGCAATCTTCAATGAAGATATTGAAGAGGATGAAGAAGAAGTCGTAGAAGAGCCTACAAAACAGGAAGAAGAAGTAAAACCAGAACCAGAAGTTGTTGAACCTGTAGTACAACCAGAGCCTGTCTTAGCACAAGCAGCAAGTTCTATTGAAGACAATCCTGAAAACTTTATGGATTCTCCTATTTTCGAAAAGGCCATTATTCAGCCTAAAGAAAAGAAGTCTACAATTTTTAAAGGTTTAGATGTAGATTCAATTGCCCAAGAAGAAACAAAGCCAAAACAAAAAGCATATAAATATGATCGTCATAAATCAGTAAAGGTACGTCGTGTTGCGGAAGATTTAGATTATCAACCTGTTATTTCTCCAATTTTTGGAAATGTTGAGGATGATAAAAAAGAATTTGATAAAGTACATGATGCGATTTCTTTACAAAAACCAGAAGATGAAGATTTCTCACAGATTTTATCGCCAATGTATGGAACATACCTTCCTAGTATGCAACCTGCAAAATCGATTCCTGAATATAAGGTAGAAGATAAAAAGGCGAATATGAATCTTTCTGAAATGTTAGAAAAGCCAAAAAAAGAAACGACACAACAAACGTCTTTATTTGATAAAGAAGGTGAATAAAATGGCTTATCATTTTATTGGAATCAAAGGTACAGGTATGGCTGCCTTAGCATGCATCTTGCATGATGAACACAAGGAAGTAACAGGTAGTGATATCGATAAATATATTTTTACAGAAGATGGATTAAGAGCTCGTAATATTCCAATCTATTCATTCAATCCTGAAAATATTAAGGATAATGATACAGTTATCATTGGTTTATCTTTTGACAGTTCTCATCCAGAAGTAAAAGCGGCTATGGATAATCCGACTGTTAAAACGTATTATTATAATGAATATTTAGGTATTTTATTAGAGTCATATAGTTCTATCTGTGTTGCAGGTACACATGGAAAATCTACAACTACAGGTATTTTAGGACATGTTCTTTCTTTGCAGGATGAATGTGCCTATCTAATTGGGGATGGTCATGGATACATGCCAGAAAACGCAAATCATTTTGTGTTAGAATCTTGTGAATTCCAAAGACATTTCTTGGCTTATCATCCAGATTATGCGATTATCACCAATATTGATATGGATCATGTTGACTATTATAAAGATATGGATGATTATGTATCCGCATTCCAAAGTTTTGCCAACCAAGTAAAAAAACATATTGTGATATTTGGAGATGACAAACACTTAAAGAATATGCAATATAATGTTCCAGTTACTACATATGGTATGGAAGATGGCAATGATTATCAGGCTGTTAATATTGAACAAGGTCCATTTGGCATGCATTTTGATTGTAAGCACAATGGTGAAATTTTAGCTCATGTAGAATTGAATGAAGTAGGAGATCCATTTATGCAGGATGCCTTAGGATGTTTTGCACTAGCCCACGTTCTTGGAATGCCGACTGATTTGATTGTACAAGGCTTAAAAGAATATAAAGGAATTGCACGTCGATTTGTGATTGATGAAGTCAAGGATAGTGTATTAGTGGATGACTATGCACACCATCCAACAGCTATTCGTTACATGATTGATGCCGTTCGTAAAAAATATCCAGAAAAGAAAATTGTTGCGTTATATAAACCAGATCGTTATTCACGTCTACAATATTTCTTGGATGACTTTGCGGCAAGTTTAAATACAGCGGATCAAGTGTGTTTACTGGATTTTCCTAAAAATGCCGTTAGAGAAGATGAGACGATCACAGTCACAATTCAAGATTTAATGGATCGTTGTCCAAACGCAATCTTATTAGATGTAGATGATGCTTCAGCTGAAAAGTTAAAAGAATTTGCTCCTGCAGCCTTCGTCTTTATGTCAAGTAAAGACATCTATCTATTAAGAGATAAATTAGAGAAGATTTTATAAGAGAACAGATTGTCTGTTCTTTTTTAGTTGTGGACAATTCAAAAAGCGGCTATAATATGATTGAATCTTAGAATAGCCGAAAGGAGAGAGAATATGTATATTAAAAGACATATGGAAGAAACTATAAAAGAGTGTTTAGAACAATTTTCAATTGTATTAGTTACTGGACCTAGACAAGTTGGTAAAACAACACTTCTACAATATGTTTGCGATAATTTTCAATATGTTACATTAGATGATCCAATTATATTGACACAGGCTGTAGAAGAGACAAATTTGTTTTTAAAAAACTATCAACCACCCTTGTTCATTGACGAAGTCCAATATGCACCTAGTATATTTAGATATTTAAAAATGTATGTCGATACGAATAAACAAAAAGGAAGTTTTGCACTTACTGGATCACAAGCTTTTGAGCTGATGAAAGGGGTAAGTGAAACCTTAGCTGGACGAATGGCGATTGTTGAATTAAAAGGATTATCATTTCGTGAAATACATCATATTGAATTTAATAAACCTTTTATCCCAAATGAAACCTATTTTAATGAAAGAAAATCACAAATTAAAAGCTATAGTGATTTGTGGTATTGGATTCATAGAGGAAGTATGCCGCAACTTCAAGATGAAAAAATTGATTGGCAAAGATACTACTCTTCTTATGTGAAAACATATATCGAAAGAGATGTTCGACAAATTATTAATGTTTCTAACGAGTTAAAATTTGTAAAGTTTTTAACATCTCTTGCGGTACGGTGCGGTGAATTATTAAACATTAATGCAGTTGCGAATGAAATAGAGATAAGTGCAGATACAGTTAAAAGATGGATTTCGATTCTACAAACTTCGGGAATTATCTATTTGTTGGAACCATATTCTAACAATTTATTAAAGCGAGTTGTCAAAACACCAAAAGTTTATTTTTATGATACCGGTTTGGTATGTTACTTGGCTAGATGGACTAGTGCAGATACAGCTATGACAGGTGCTCAAGCTGGAAATATATACGAAAATTTTATTGTGTCTGAAATTTTAAAAAGTCATTTAAATGCAGGTAAAACCATTTCAAATATCTATTTCTATCGTGATCGTGATCAAAGAGAAATTGATGTAGTGATTGATGAAGATGGGAAATTGTATCCGATTGAAATTAAAATGACGGCAAATCCTACAAAGTCCATGGGAAAACATTTTTCGGCATTAAAAGATATCCCAAATAAAGAAGTACAACCAGGAATCATATTATGTCAATACGATCGAAAGATGTATTTGACTGAAGATATGATCGCATTACCAATTGAATATATTTAATCGATACTCTTTCTTTTTTTCATAGTTAACAAGATTTGCTTGTACACTATGTTTTGAGCAAGTTCGTGAAGTTGAACCAAGAAAAAGAGGATTTTGCCTCTAGAATGTATTTTACGGAAGTGTTAGAATAATTCGAGCACTTCTTTTATTATTTGTAGCGTTTACAGGGTTGTGAAAAAAGTTTCAAAAAAAATAGATAAGTTAGAAAGCTTATGTTATAATCTTTCTGAGGTGGTATTGTGAGTTTAGATATCTTTATGAGTACATTAGCTCGTGCATTTTCATATGTATTACCAATCGTTGGTGTTATCGCATTAATTTATTTGATTTTGTTTTTAAAACAGTTGATTGAGACTTTAAAACAAGTATCGAAAACATTGGATACGGCAAATGATCAATTGAAAAAATTAGATGCACCATTAAAAACAGCTGAAAATATCTCAAACACAGTTGATGAAGTAAATCAGAGCGCAAAAGAGGCGTTTGTGAGTGTGATGAGTTCGCTTAGTGAAAATGTACAAAATGCCAAAGAATGGTTTCAAAATAAAAAGAATGGAAAAGAAAGTATTGAAACAAAGGAGGATGAATGACATGGATGAAAAACAATTAATTGATGATTTAGAAAAAGAATCGATGCTAGAACTTGAAGTGATGCATGAATCCGAAAATACTGATAATGAAAGAATCATTGAGGACGCTAAGAGTAAGATTGAAAAGTTATTTGATGATTTGCGTGATTTATTAAAAGACGCTTCAGATCCTGAAAAAGTAAAGGAAGCTTTATCGCAAGCTAAGGATGATGCAAAAAATATTCTTTCTTCAACAAAAGATAAAGTGGTTGAAGTAAGTGAGAGTGAACAATTTAAACAAACAGTTTCGGCTGGTAAAGAATTTTTACAGGGCACAGCTGGATTGGTAGTAGATGGCTTTAAATATGGAAAAGAAACATTAAGAAAAAATGATTCTTTACGTAAGGTGATTGATAAAGCGGATGAAAAAGTAGACGAAATTCGTACAAATGATTCTGTTATTCGTGCCGTTGATAAAGCAGAAGAAGTAACTGGTAAAGCTACAGAAGCATTGTTTAGTGGATTGAAGAAAATATTTAACAAGGGGGACGAATAGGAATGAAAAGAATTACCATTTATGATGTTGCCAAAGAAGCAGATGTTTCTTTAGCAACTGTATCACGTGTTATTAATGATAGTAATGTGGTACGTGAAGATACACGTTTACGTGTTCAACAAGCTATTGAAAAATTAGGTTATAAACCAAATGCGATTGCGCAAGGATTGGCATTATCAAAAACAACTACAATTTCAATTGTGATGAGTGAAAAATTATTTGCGTACAATGCGAAGATCTTAAATGGTCTAATGGATGTCGCAAAAATTTATAATTACAACATCATGTTCCATACTACAAGTAAGGGAATCTCAAAAATGCAAGATGTGATTGAATCTATTATTAAGTCACGTGTAGATGGTGTAATCTTATTCAATGACAACTTTTCAGAAGATGAAATGGAAGTGTTACATGAATACCAAATTCCTATGGTTGTTGTTGGAAGTAAATTAAAAGGACATAAGATTGGCAACGTAGGAAATGTATATATTAACTTCGAACGTATGGCATATGAATTTGTCAATGAATGCTTCGAAAAGGGTATTGATGATATTTCTATGGTAGAAGATAAATTAAATCTTTCTATGATGGAACAATTAAAAGCGGGTGTAGATCGTGCTTATGCAGAAAAAGGATTGGTTTTCGACAAATATGTAACTTATGATGACAGCTACAAATCAAGCTATACATTCTTGTCTGACTACTATAAATCTCACAAGCCAAGCCGCATGGTTATTACATTCCGTGATTCTCAAGCCATCGCATTGATGAATGCATGTAAAGAATGTGGATATTCAATTCCAGATGATACAGAACTTGTTTGTATATTGAATTCAAAATATTTAACAATGATGCGTCCTACAATTTCTACATACAACATTCCTGAATATGATTTAGGTGCCGTTGCGATGCGTTTACTAACAAAGATGTTAGTGGATGATGAATCTGTTAAACAAAATAAAGACATTGAAATCTCATTCTCAAAAATGTTTAGAGAAACTACAAAGTAAGAGTTCGTTTTGAACTCTTTTTTTATTTAGTGTATAATTTAGGCATGGAAATAATTTTTACAAATAATGCAAAAGATAGAAGTGTCTATCGATACAAAAAAGACTTTGAAAACATATTAGAACGTGCATGTAAGGTGTTAGAAAGAAAGGGAGATTGGAGTTTATCTGTAATATATGTAACACCTGAACAGATTCACGAAATCAATCGTGACTATCGAAATGTGGATCGTCCTACAGATGTCATTAGTTTTGCGATTCAAGATGATATGAGTGATATGTTGATCGAAGAAGATCAATATGAACTTGGTGATATCTTTATCAATGTGCAAGCTATTCGTGATCAAGCTAAAGCATATGGACATTCGATTCGTAGAGAAGCTTGTTTCTTATTCTGTCATGGCTTACTTCATTTGATGGGATATGATCACATGAAAGAAGAAGATGAAAAGGTTATGTTTGCCTTACAGGATGAAATTCTAGATGAATTGGTTCAAAGGTAGATTCAAATATGCTTTTGAAGGATTATACTATGCATTTACTTGTGATCGTAGTATACGTCTTCAAGGGATATTTGGGATTATAGTCATTTTGTTTGGCTTTATCTTCCATTGTTCTTTCAAGGAATGGATGATGTTGATCAGTGCAATTAGTTTTGTATGGTTTAGTGAAATTATCAATTCATGCATCGAAAGATGTGTAGACTATATTTCATTAGAACACACGCAACAAGCTAAACATATTAAAGATATGGCTGCAGGAGCTGTTTTTATTATCAGTGTGCTTGCGGCTTGTATTGGGCTTTATGTATTTTTGCCCAAAATATTTTAAATTGGAGGTAGAATGAAAAATTATAAATCAGGATTTATCGCAATTGTTGGAAGACCCAACGCTGGAAAATCAACATTATTGAATGCATTGTTGAAAGAAAAAATTGCGATCATGTCAGATAAACCAAATACGACAAGAAACAATATTTCAGGTATTTTAACACATGAAGATTGTCAATATGTGTTTGTGGATACACCAGGTATTCATAAGCCTCAGCAACAATTGGGACGTGTATTAAATAAGAATGCCTATTCAGCTATGGAAGATTGTGATGTGATTGGATGGATCGTAGATGGTACACAATCTTTTGGAACAGGGGATTCGTTTATTTTAAAAAGAATTGAAACACTTCATAAACCTGTCGTATTGATTATGAATAAAATCGATAAATTGCCAAAAGAGCAATTGTTGAAACGTTTAGTCTATTGGCAAAACCAATATGACTTTAATGATATTGTTCCAATCAGTGCTTTAGACAAGGATAATCTAGACGAATTGTTACACGTATTTAAGGGATACTTACCTGAAGGAGAGCCGATGTTTCCAGAAGAAATGAAATCGGATCATGATATTAACTTTAGAATGTGTGAGATTGTTCGCGAAAAGATTTTGTTTAAAACACATGAGGAAATTCCTCATAGTGTGGCGGTTATTTTAGAACGTAAAGAAAAACGTGGTAATCGTATGTATCTTCAAATGATGGTAGTTGTCGATCGTGAATCGCAAAAGAGAATTTTGATTGGAAAACAAGCAAACATGATTCGTTCCATTCGTTTAGATGCACAAAAAGAATTAAAAGATATGCTTGGATGTAGTGTAGATTTAGAGTTGTTTGTTCGTGTAGAAAAGAATTGGCGTAATCATGAAAACAAGATCAAAGAATTCGGTTTAGACGAATTAGAACAAATGGATGAAGACTAAGATTCAAGCCCTTGTATTAAGTGTAAGTGAATATAAGGATAAGGATGGCTTAGTCAAAGTATTGACTAACGATTCCATTTTAACTTTATACGCAAGAGGACTGTTCAAAGTGAATTCTAAGAATTTACGGCTTGTACAGCCTTTTTCTTATAATGAATTCATGATTGAAGACAAAATGAAGATGCCTTTATTACTACAAGGACAAACCATTCATTATTATTATCACATTCAAGAAGATCTATTTAAATCGAGTTGTTGTTTTGTACTACATGATTTGATTTCTAAAACGAAAGAAGAAGAAAATCTATTTCATACATTATTGGAATGTTGGAATTCAGCCGATAAAGACTTGGATGACTTTTATTTCTGGGCTTGCATCGTATTGAAATATTGCATCGAACACGAAGGAATTCAACCATTCGTGGATGGGTGTGTACATTGTCAAAATACAAGAGTAGAAACTCTATCCTTAAAAGATGGAGGATTCTTATGTAATACGTGTAATCATAATCAATATCCGAAGTGGAGTAAAGATCAATTAAAGAAATATCGAGCTTTATTTAAGTGTAAAGAAGAAAATTTAGAGTATTTGAAAGTTCATTTTGATTTCACCCTTGATGATTTAGTTTATCTAGCCAAATGGATGGAGTATCATAGTCATAGGAATTATCCAAGTATTCGTTTTTTAGAAAGTCTTAGAGGTTTAAAATAAATGTATCAAGAATTAGCACTACAAATTGCACAAAAAGCCCATGTAGGACAAGTGGATAAAGCAGGTAAAGATTATATCCTTCATCCTATAACAGTTTCATCTTATATGGATACGGATACTGAAAAAGCAATAGCTTACTTGCATGATGTGTTAGAAGATACAAACGTTACGGTGGATGAGTTAAGAACTATATTTTCAAACGAAATTGTCGATACCGTGATCACATTAACACATAGAAAAGATGAATCTTATTTTGAATATATTCAAAGAGTATCTAAATCTAACTTAGCTAAAAAGATCAAGGTTGCAGATCTTTTACATAATCTAGATATCACAAGAATTAAAGAACCGACAAAATCAGATTATGAAAGGCTAGAGAAGTATAAAAAAGCTATTCTTTTTCTTACAACACATTAGATATGTTGTATAAGTTAAGTGGGATCATACTTAGTGGATGATTAAAACTTGCCATGAGAAATCATGGCTTTTTATTTCTAGCTTGTCTTAGGATTTGCTCAATTGTAAAACTAAATCCCATTGAGAAATAGTAAATACTACGAGGTTGA
>NZ_CATVYQ010000054.1:0-14078 GCF_958348295.1 uncultured Holdemanella sp. | reverse complement strand
TAAAATCCCTATGACTTTTAAAGGTTGATTTATCCCTATCTAGTTTTATATATTCCTTATTCGTTACAGCCCCTTTTTTTATATAATAAGATTTTGTTTTTTGGAACAGAGAAATACGATGTATGGTAAGCGTCAAATTGAAGGTGGTACCTATGGAACTATCAAAAATAAAAAAGACGTGGATCTTGTCGAATCGCTATAAGAAATTGAGAACGAAACATAAAGAGCTATGCAGAATCAATGTGACCAAAGGACAAGAAGTTAGTAATGTCTGAATAGAAGATAAGTATATAGTTCATGTATGAAATTCTGACGTATTTGTAAATAGCATACAAAAAACTTCATCAATAACGAGTGGATGAAAATGATAGGGGTATATGGTTTTAGGTGTTGACTTATTTATATAAAAAGTCTTTTCTTATCAATGATAGAAATTTTGTGTTAAATATGGTATCTTATAAATGTTTGTATAATTAAGGAGCGGATAAAATGGCATTGCATACATTTGTTGTATTAGCATATAAAGAATCGATTTATTTAGAAACATGTATTAAAAGTGTTCTTAATCAAAAATATAAAAGTGATGTGGTTATTGCAACATCTACGCCAAATGATTTTATTTATAATTTAGCAAATAAATATAATCTTCGAGTTATTGTGAATAACGAACAAAAGCATGGTATTGGTTATGATTTTGATTTTGCACGAACTTGTGTAAGTTCTGAAATGGTAACGATTGCTCACCAAGATGATATATACGAATATGACTATTCGAATGAGGTAATACAGGCTTATAAAAAGAACCAGGATTCACTCATTGTGTTTACGGACTATTTTGAAGTGAGAAATCATAAAAAGGTGTACTCAAATACTAATTTAAAAATAAAGAGACTTTTATTAACTCCACTAAAAGTACATAATTTAACAAATTTTAAATTGTTTAAGCGTAGCGTATTGGCATTTGGAAATTCTATTTGTTGTCCTGCGGTTACATTTTGTAATAAAAATATTTCATTAAAAGAAATATTTGCATCGGATTTAAAATGTGATGTGGATTGGTTAGCGTGGGAAAGAGTTTCAAAGGAAAAGGGGAGATTTATCTTTGTGAATAAGCCATTAATGGGACATAGGATTCATGAAGAATCCACAACCACTTCAATTATAGAAGGAAATATTAGGGGAAAAGAAGATTTATTTATGTTTAAAAAATTTTGGCCTGAATTTATTGCAAAATTTTTGACAAAAGCTTTTGCTTATTCAGAAAAGAGTAATGAGGTTAAATAATGACGCAAACAATAGATAAAAATAAATTTAAAAAAAATTTTCTATGGAATGTGATTGGAATGACATGTAATTGTTTTAACTCATTATTTTTCATGATTTTAATCACACGAATAAATTCAATGGATGATGCTGGAATATTTACATTATCATTTTCTATTGCTTGTTTAGTATATTACATTGGTACTTATGCAGGTAGGGTTTATCAAGTTACCAATGTTAATGATAGTATTACAGATAGTGATTTTATTATACATAGAGCTATAACTTGTGTAATGATGGTATTTATAAGTTTAATGTATTGTTTTATTTCAGGATATAGTCTATACAAATTTACTGTTGTTATTTTGCTTTGCATATATAAAAGTTTAGAAGCCTTTTCAGATGTTTTATATGGTGTTGTTCAAAAGAATAATAACCTTTATCAGGTAGGTATTTCTTTAACGATTAAATCGGTATTTGCTTTGATTCTGTTTGTTGTTGTGGATATTGTAACAAGAAACATTATATATTCAATATTATTTGCTATATTAGCATGGATTTTGGTTATTGTTTTATATGATTTTAAAAACGTTAATTATGTATCGAAATTTAAACTTCATTTCAATATATCTAGTTTAAGGGATATTTTCAAAAATGGTTTTTTTGTTTTTATAATTAATTTTTTGTCAAGTTATATTGTAAATGCACCAAAATATGCGTTAGATGGACGTGCATCAAATGAATTACAAGCAATTTTTGGTATTATTTTAATGCCTGCTACCCTAATTAGTTTAGGAGTACAATATTTTATTCAGCCTTTTTTAGAACAATTAACGAGTAGTTTTAAAAATAATGATAAAAAGGCTTTCAACAAGGTTGTAATAAAATTATTGTTTATAACATCAGGATTGGGCGTGATTTGTCTGATCGGGGCTTATATCTTAGGTATACCAGTATTATCTTTAGTATATGGTTTAGAATTATCTGCATATTTATTTGAACTTGAAATTATAATTTTTGGTTCGATTTTATTTGCATTGAGTTTAATTCTTTCATCAGCTCTTATTACCGTACGATATAATTTTATTCAGTTTATTGTCTTTGTGATTACATCTGTATTTGGATTTTTCATTAGTATTATACTGATCACAAGATTTAGTATTGATGGAGCTGCATATGCTTATTCTTGTATAATGTTGTTAGAATTCTTCTTGTATGGCCTTATTTATTTAATGCTTCAAAAGAATTTATTTAAAAATTTAGAAAAGGAAGTGTAACTTGATGAATATTTTGCATATATCACCATATGTACCTAGTGTACACGCAGCACATGCTGGAGGAGTATGTATGGGTAAGGAAGTAGAGACATTACGCAAAAAGCATAATGTTTTCGTACTTTCATTCGTGAATGATGAAAAAGAAGAACAATTGATTGATAAAGAATATAAAGATGATACAAAATGTTATTTTGTTAAATCAAATACATATACAAAGGCTACTAATGCATTGTTAAATTTGAATATGCCTATATTTTTTGCTATTCGTAATTCAAGTGAATTTAAAAAGAAGTTAATTAAGATTATTGAAGAAGAAAGAATTGATGTAATTCATGCGGAATATACTGCAATGGGACAGTTTGTATGGGTTAAAGATAAATTCCCAAATATTAAATTTAATTTGGTAGAGCATGATGTTACAAAACAATCTTATGATCGATACGTTAAGGATTCAACGGGTTTTAAAAGGATTTATAACAAATGGCAGGCTAATCTAGTTGAAAAGTATGAGGGAAATTGCTTAAAAAAATGTGATGAAGTCTTTACATTAAATACTAAAGATTTGGATTTATTAAAAAAATATTATAGTATTAAAGATGCTAAAGTGATTACACCTTATTATGGTGTTGATTTCAGTAATGTGAATAAGAATATAAAAAAAGTTCCTAAAACAATTTGCTTTGTTGGGCAAATGGCACGTACAGAAAATCATGATGCAGCGATGCGTTTAATCAATATTGTTTCAAAGCTTAATAGAAAAGATATTAAAATCAATATCATCGGTGCATATCCTAGCCAGGAATTACAAAATTTAGAATCTGAAAATATTCATGTGACTGGTTTTGTTGATTCAATTGAAGATGAAATTATGAAAAATGACATTGCTGTATTTCCATTAATGTTAGGAGCAGGAATAAAATTTAAAATTTTGCTTGCAGCTGGCTTAGGTTTACCTGTTATTACAACTTCTGTTGGTGCAGAAGGAATTGATGCCGAAGGAAAGTATTTGTTGTTAGGACAATCGGATGAAGAATTATCAAATTTGATCTTAAAATTAGTTGATGATGAAGAGTTGAAAAATGAAGTGGCGAGCAATTTACAAAAATATGTATTAGATAATTTTAATTGGGAAAAATCAGTTGCTTTATTTGATGAAATTTATAAATAATACAAGGAGAATCTATTATGAATATAATATTATTATCTGGTGGATCAGGTAAAAGATTGTGGCCTCTATCCAATGATGTGCGTTCAAAACAATTCATTAAATTATTTAAACACAATGGGCAATATGAGTCTATGGTACAAAGAGTCTATCGCCAACTAAAAGAAGTGGATGAAAACAGTAATATTACAATTGCAACAAGCAAAACACAGGTTTCTGTGATTCATAATCAATTAGGTGATAATGTATCTGTTTCTGTTGAACCATGTAGAAGAGATACTTTTCCGGCAATTGCATTATCAACTGCGTATTTACATTATGTAAAAAATGTTTCTTTAGATGATTCAGTGGTTGTATGTCCAGTCGATCCTTATGTAGAAGATTCATATTTTGAATGTATTAAAGATATTTATGAATATTCTTGTACAGGACAATCAAACTTAACTTTGATGGGAATTGCACCTAGTGAACCAAGTGAAAAATTTGGATATATTATGCCAAAAACAAATGGTCAAATTAGTCAGGTGGATAGTTTTAAGGAAAAGCCTTCTGAAAATTTGGCTAAAGAATATATTGAAAAAGGTGGATTATGGAATGGTGGTGTATTCGCCTATAAGATTGGTTATCTTTTAGATAAAGCTCATGAATTGATTGATTTTACAGATTATTATGATTTATTCAATAAATATGACACACTAACAAAAATTAGTTTTGATTATGCGGTTGTTGAAAAAGAGAAAAATATTTCCGTTATAAAATATAAGGGAATGTGGGAAGATTTAGGCACTTGGAATACGTTTGCGGATGCGATGGCAGAAAATAGTATAGGAAACGTAATTATGGATAATCATTGCGAAAATGCACATGTCATTAATGAATTGGATCTACCTATTTTATGTATGGGATTAAAAGATATGATTGTTTCTGCAAGTCCAGATGGAATTTTAGTTTCAGATAAAGAGCAATCTGTAAATATTAAAGAATATGTGAATACGATTGAGCAACCTATAATGTTTGCCGAAAAATCATGGGGTGAATATAAAGTTATTGATGTTGAAGATGAAAGTTTAACAATCAAAGTATCACTTAAAAAGGGAAATAAAATGAATTATCATTCTCATCAATATCGAGATGAAGTATGGACAATAATTAGTGGTATTGGTGTTGCGACGGTTAATGATCGTGATTATGTATTGCGTTCGGGTGATACAATTAAATTGCCTAGAAATTGTAAACACACAATTAATGCGGAAACGGATTTACAATTGATTGAAGTACAATCTGGTAAAGAAATTTCAAAAAAAGATAAGATTAAATATTAGTATATAGTAAAGGAGTTTTATATGGATGAATTGATTAAAAGTCGATATCAATACTGGCTAGAACAAGTGAATGAAAGTGAAGTCAATGTTTTAACGAATATGATTGATACTGAAATAGAAAATTCCTTTTATAAAGAATTATCTTTTGGTACAGGTGGTATTCGTGGAAAGATGGGCTTGGGTACGGCTAAAATAAATGGATATGTGATTCAAAGAGCAACTCAAGGATTAGCTAACTATTTAAAGAAATATTGTTCGAGCAATAATAAAGTGATCATTGGTTACGATACAAGGAACCATTCCAAAGAATATGCTCAAGTTACAAGTCGTGTTCTTAAGGCAAATGGCTTTCAAGCTTTTCTATTTAAAGAGGCTTTACCTACGCCTTGCGTATCTTTTGCGGTACGTGAATTGAAGTGTGCTTGTGGGATTGTGATTACAGCATCACATAATCCGGCTGAATATAATGGCTATAAAGTTTATAATGAGAATGGATGTCAAATCACTACAGAAGCAGCTTCTTTGATTTATGATGAAATTAAAAAATTGGATTATTTTACTATATATGATAATTCTGAATATTCATATGTGGATGATATCATATATGAAAAGTATATCGATGCTGTAGAAAAAGAAAGCATTTTACCAATTGAAAATAAGGATGTAAGTATAGTATATACACCTTTGAATGGTACTGGATTAAGGCCGGTTACCGATATTTTAAAGCGAAAGGGATTCACTAATATTCAAATTGTAAAAGAACAAGAAATGCCGGATGGTAATTTTCCAACATGTAAAAAGCCGAATCCAGAAGAATATGAAGCTTTAAATTTAGGAATTGAGTATGCGAAGCGCTATCAGTCAGATTTAGTTTTAGCTACAGATCCAGATTGCGACCGATTATCCATTGCGATTCGTATAAAAGATAATTTTCAAATACTTTCAGCAAATGAACTTGGTTGTTTGTTGCTGGATTATGTCTGTCAAAATATTACTTGCGTGAATAAACCTGTTTTTATTAAAACCATTGTAACTACAGACTTGGCTGAGTTAATTGCCAAAAAATATAATGCAACTACAATTAATACATTAACGGGATTTAAGTTCATTGGAGAGCAAATTGACATTTTGAAAAAACAAAATCGAGAGAATGATTTTATTTTTGGCTTTGAAGAAAGTTGTGGATTCTTAAAAGGAACGTATGTAAGAGATAAAGATGCAACGGTTGCTGCAATGTTAGTGTGTGAGATGTATGCATACTATAAATCGAAAGATATAAGTTTAATTGAACGATTAAATGAATTATATGATGAATTTGGATATTGTTTAAATGTTCAACATTCTTTAACGTTTGATGGGGCAAAAGGACAGGCTAAGATTGAAAAGATTATGGATGGTGTTCGTTATGTTTTGCAGACTCTAGCAAATTCAACCATTGTCTTAAAAAAAGATTATTTGAATGGAATTGATGGATTACCAAAGAGTAATGTAATTAAAGTTTTTTTAGATGACAAGAATTCAATTATTTTTAGGCCTTCGGGAACGGAGCCTAAAATTAAAATTTATTTTTCAATTATTTCAAAAGATAAAGAATCAGCTTTACAAATTAAAGAGAAACTTTATTTTTCTATTATTTCTTTTATTAATTCATTAGAATAGTTGATTATGAACAGCACATGCTGTTCTTTTTTATTGAAACAAGAGTTAGTTTGTTTTAAAATAAAACAGTTGATAACAACATAGGAGGGAATCATGGCAAAAATTTCTAAAGCGTTATTTGCTTTAATGTTAAGCTGTGTTCTATCTTTTTCTACAGTTGCAAGTTCATTGCCTGTATTGGCAGATGAGGTTGAACAAACTACAGAGGAAGATGAATCAGAAAATGTGCAGGAAACTACGACAGATAAATCCGATACGGAAGTATCTGAACCCGTAGAAAATACAGAGAACAATGTATCTCAAGAAGAAGTTTTAGGTAGTTCAGATATGATGGATTATTTCTTAGTGAATATGCCTATTGTAAATTCGAATGATACACAGAAATTAGTTCTTTCATTAAAGAATGCAGAGGGGTATTCAAACTTTAAGGTGAGTGTAAAAAAGAGTGATGGTACTTCTTTTGATATGGAGGCTACAAGCCAAGAGGGTAATTTAGTAGAGTTTTCTCGTGTATTTACTGAAAAAGGTGAATATACAATTACAACTTTGCATTATGTTTATAATGGACAGGCTTACTATCTAAATTTGGGTGATTTGGATATGGATGTTAAATTTGGTGTGGATCAGGAATATAGTGGTTATGATCCATCTTTGCCTGATTTAACAGCAGGAACTACTAGTGATGAAGGTGTTGTTCAAGTAACAGATTTAAATAAGGCCGAAGAACAAGTAGAAGATGGGATTTTATCTTCAAATGCTGCATCTGCCATTGCAACAATTGGTGAAGATATAAATGCTAGAGCAAGTAAAGAAGTCACAATTTGTTTAGATCCAGGTCATGGTGGATCTGATGGTGGTGCTATTGCTGTAAATGGGGCTAATGAAAAGGATCTTACTTTAAAGATTGCAAAATATTGTAAACAAGAATTAGAAAAATACGATTGTAAAGTAATTATGACTCGATATGATGATCGTGATGTGGATTTAAAAGAGCGTGCAATTATCGCAAGAAATAATGGTGCCGATTACTTAATCAGTATTCACTTAAATTCATCATCTCCAGGTGCAATGGGTGCTGAGGTTTACTATCCTAACTCTAACTATCGTCCGGATCTAGGGCAAAATGGTCAAGCTGTGGCTCAATCGATTCAAAATGAATTGGCTGCTTTAGGTATTTATAATCGAGGAATTAAGATTCGAAATTTGGATCCGGGTGAAATGCCATATCCAGATGGTTCAATTGGAGATTATTATGCGGTTATTCGTCATGCGAAAAACTTTGGTATGACAGGCATGATTATTGAACATTGCTTTTTAAGCAATTCAAGTGATTTCTATAATTTCTTAAGTAGTGATTCTAAATTACAGGCATTAGGGAAAGCCGATGCTAAAGGAATTGTCAATGCATTAGGCTTACAAGAGGCACGAGTTACATTAGATAGACTTGCAGCTGCAAATAGAAATGCACTTCCTGATGGAACTTATGAAATCGCATCAGATATTGATCCAGAATATGTTTTGAATATAGCTGGATCGTCATCTGCAAATAAAGCAAATCTTGAATTATATGAAGCAAATGGGTCAAAAACACAAAGTTTTACTGTTTCACACGATAGTAAAGGGTATATAACAATCACAAATGATAATTCAGGCAAAGTGTTGGATATAGTAGGTAGTGTAGTAGATGATTTTTCAAATGTTCAACAATACGAATCTAATGGTTCTTATGCTCAAAAATGGATTGCGGTTAAGAAAAATGATGGTTCTTACGAGTTGGTTTCGGGCTTAAATCATTTTTATTGTTTAGATTTATATGCTTCAAAAGCAAAAAATGGAACTAATGTAGATATTTATCATAGAAATGATTCTGAAGCGCAGGGATGGATTTTTAGAAAACAAGAGGATCCTAAGTATGCATTAAATAAATTGGCATTAGAAAATAAAGATGCTCTAGCGGATGGAACATATGAAATTGCATCTAAATTAGATTCAGATTATGTTTTAGATATTGAATCGGCTTCATTGTCAAACAAAGCAAATGTACAATTGTTGCAGGCAAATTATACAAAATCACAAAGTTTTACGGTATCACATGACAGTAATGGATTTATTACAATAACAAATGGTAATTCTGGAAAAGTGTTAGAAGTTGCGAGTGATAAAGCAGGAAAATTTACAAATGTACAGCAAAATGATGCGAATGGAAGTTCAAGACAAAAATGGGTTGCCATTAAAAAGAATGATGGTTCTTATGAATTGGTTTCTGCTCTTAGTAGATTTTATTGTTTAGACTTATATGCTTCAAAAACAATAGATGGAAATAATGTAGATATTTATACACGAAATGATTCTGAAGCTCAGAATTGGTTTTTTAAGAAACAAGAGAATCCTAGAATTGAAATTGATCAATTGGCTTCTGACAATAAAAGTGTATTGACAGATGGAATATATACAATTGCTTCAGCTATAGATTCAAACTATGTTTTAGATATGACGGCATCTTCACTAAGCAATGGAGGAAATGTACAAATTTACAAATCAAACCAATCTTCGGCACAAGGATGGGTCGTATCACATGATAGTAAAGGTTATGTAATAATCACTAATGAAAATTCTGGTAAAGTAATGGAAGTGGCTGCTAACAAAGCAAATAAATTTATTAATGTACAACAAAATCAAGCTAATGATAGTTACAGACAAAAATGGATTGCGATTAAGAAAGAAAATGGTTCTATTGAATTGGTTTCAGCTCTTAATATAGATTACAGCTTAGATTTATATGCCTCAAAGACAGTGAATGAATCTAATGTTGAAATATATAGTCGTAATAATTCAACAGCGCAGCAATGGTTGTTTAAGGTAAAATTGAATAAAAGAGAAGTTCTAGATCAAATGGCGGTTGAAAATAAATCGGTTCTTAACAATGGTGAATATGAAGTTGCTAATAAATTGAATACGGATTATGTATTAGATATGACGGCTTCTTCCTTAAGTGATGGCGGAAATGTTCAGTTATATAAATCAAATGGAACAAATGCTCAAAGATGGTTGGTTTCCCATGATAATACGGGATATATAATAATTACAAATAAAAATTCTGGTAAAGCAGTTGAAGTTGTTGGTAATAGTGCTAAAAACTTTGGGAATGTTCAGCAAAACACAATGAATGATAGTTATGCTCAAAAATGGATAGCAGTAAGAAATAGTGATGGTTCAATTGAATTAGTGTCTGCGTTGGATGAGAATTATTGTTTGGATTTATATGCATCTAAAACTACGAATGGAAATAATGTTGATATATATGAAAGAAATAGTTCAGATGCACAACAATGGATTTTTAAAACAAAGATAGATGTTAACCCAGCACCTTCTAATTACGATGCAATTGCAGCACAAAATAAAGCTGTTCTTCCAGATGGAAATTATGAAATTGGCTCAAAATTAAACACAAATTATGTTTTAGATATGACGGCTTCCTCTTTAAGTAATGGTGGAAATGTCCAGATTTATGAATCAAATAGTACTAATGCACAATGTTGGAATATTTCACATGATACAAAAGGTTATGTAATTATCAAAAATAAAAATTCAGGGAAGGTCGTGGAAGTGGCTGATAATAAAGCTGCCAATTTTGCGAATGTACAACAAAATCAAGCCAATGATAATATGGGACAAAAATGGATTGCATTCAAGAAAAGTGATGGTTCGATTGAATTAGTTTCTGCTTTGAACATGAATTATTGTCTTGATTTATATGCTTCTAAGACTGTCAATGGTAATAATGTTGATGTATATGAAAGAAATGGTTCAAATGCACAGTTGTGGAAATTCCAAGCGTTTGCTTCTATACAAGAAAAAACAGATTTATTGGCAAAAGAAAATGCAAACTTGATGGAAGATGGTGTATATTTCATTAAAAATGTGAATACACAATATGTATTGGATGTTCCTAGTAGTAGTAAAAATCCAGGTGTCAATATTCAACTTTATACATTAAATGAGTCTAATGCTCAAAAATGGGTGATTGAACATGATTCAAAGGGTTATGTTTCATTTATGAATTTTGGTTCTAAATTATATTTAACCGCTTCAAATGGTAAAGTAACTCAGGAATATGCGACAAATGAAGCAAATCAGAAATGGATTGTATGTTTTGATGTGCAGGGACATTTAAAGATTGTATCTGCTGCAGATACAAAAATAGCTATGGATGTTACAGCAAGTAATTTTTCAAATGGTGCTCGTATTCAAACTTATTCTTCAAATAATACTTCTGCACAACAGTGGGTATTTACATTTATCAGTGAATATAAACGAGAAGATGTATTAACGCCAATTATGGGAAAATCTTTAGCAACTGTAGATCAAATAGTGAATTACTATAATGCTAATGCATCAGGGTATGATACTTTTAAAGGAAAATATGAAGGTAAATATGATGGTTGCCTTGCAGAAGGGGGAGCAAGTACAATTCGTGAATTTGCCCAGATTTTCTATGAAGAAGCAAGTGCAGAGGGTGTAAGAGCAGAGGTTGCATTTGTGCAATGTATGAAAGAAACGGCTTTCTTAAAATATGGTGGAGATGTTTTACCAAACCAATATAACTATGCAGGAATTGGTGCAACAGGAGCTGTACATGGAGCTGCATTTAAAGATGTTCGTACAGGAATTCGTGCTCAAATCCAACATCTTAAAGCGTATGCTTCTTTAGATAGATTAGTTAATACTTGTGTGGATCCAAGATTTAATTTAGTAACTCGTGGTTGTGCTGAGTATGTTGAGTGGCTTGGCCAACAAGAAAATCCCAATGGATATGGTTGGGCTTCAGATAAAATTTATGGATATTCTATTGTGGATATGATGAGTGTTTTATTAAATAAATAACAAAACTTAGGAACTCTATTTTAAATAGGGTTCTTTTTTACAGGGATTTGAACAAATGTTAATTGTTTTCTAAATTAATAAGTAATAAAATATAAATCATGGGGGTTGAGAGTATGAATAGAGATATAATTAAAGTTGGTTTTGCCGTTCTTGCTGCAGTAACTACTTACAATTTTGCCGATATGGTTATTAATGCACAAGAAAATGATACACAGCCGATTGTGGATGTGAATGTCACAGATAATGATAATGTTTTAAATACAGATGTAGTTGTGGATAAAAAAAGTGATGTGGATTCAAATGAACAAACAAACTCACAATTGAATCCTGGTTGGTCTGCTGATTTTAGGCAATATGTTAAAGATGGTGCCTATGTTACGAATCGTTTTGAGTTGATTGATGGTAATGAATACTATTTTGATGAGGCTGGATATAAAGTAACTGGGTTAAAAACAATTGGAGAAAATACATATTATTTTAATGCATCAGGGGAAATGTTAAAAGGTCTTCAAACAATTGGAAATTCTACATATTATTTTTCAGATGAAGGGATTGCATTGCATGGTTTACAAACCATAAATGGTAAATTGTATTATTTCGATGATACTACAGGTGTCGGTATAACAGGTCGTTTGAGTTTGAATGATAAAATCTATTATTTTGAAAATGGTGTTCAGGCAATCGGAGAGAAGTTTTGCGATGGGCATTGGTATAATTTTAAAGAGGATGGTACCTTAATTGTTGGCTTTGATATTCATGGCAATACAATCAAGTATTATGATTCTTTAGGAAGAAGATGCGATGGCACATTCTATATTGATAAAGTCACTTATAAGACAGATACAAATGGTGTGATTTTCGAGACAATGTGGAATGGGGTTCGCTATTATTGCCAACAGGATCCTCAATGGGCTAATAAAGTGATTGGAAATTATTATTTCCGTGGAACTGGTTGCTCTCCAACAACAGCTACAATGATCATTAATACATTAATGAACACAAATTATTTGCCAACAGATATTGGTACTATGTTATTTCAATCAGGTCATTTTAATACATATGATGTTGGGGCAGATTCTGGATCGTGGACGTATTTGGCAAATCGTTTTGGATTAAATCTTCAAAATCGTTTAAATCAACAACAAGCTATTCTAGAATTGTTAAACGGAAAATTTGTTACGGCGGCTGTTGAAGGTGGAAAATTCTGTCCTTGGCCAGGAGCATCACATCAAATTTTGTTGTTTGGTCTAGATGCACAAGGATATACTACGGTATATGATCCATATACACCAAGTCGTAATGGGCGTGTGCATATTAGTGAAATTTTTAATCACCCATCTCATTTTGCGGGTGACTTAGAGGCTGGTGGTCCTTTCTTCTCGATTGGGTTATTCAAAGATTTCAAACTTTACATTGATGTAGAAAAATATGGGGATATTCATGTTGGTGATATTTATTATTCAGGATCTAAAGCAGAACCTGAAGTGAATGTTTCCATGCAAACATCAAATGGTAAAGTTAACCTAGTACAAGGTCGTGATTATATTGTTACATTTGAAAATAATGATAAGATTGGTCAAGCAAATGTAATTATTAAAGGTATTAATGGGTATACTGGAAGAGTATCAAAAATCTTCAACATTTTAAAAGATGAAATGCAAAATGGAACATACCAAATAGAAGAAGGTATTACAAATAATAAAGTATTAGGTTTAGTGAATAAAACTCAAAGTGGAAGTTCTACAATTGGAATTTATGATCGTAATACAAGTATGAGTCAGCAATTTTATATTGAAAAAAATCAAAATGGCTATTATACAATTAAAAATGTTTATTCAAATCAATATATTGGATTGAATGGTAATTGGCAAAATATGCAGAATGGTTTAAGTTTAATTCAAGGTATTGATTCAAGTAGTAAATCAGCTCAATTTGTGATTTATCGAAATGCGATTGGCAAATGGGTAATCTCTTCTGCTTGGGATAGAAATTATGCTATGGATTTATATAGTTCGTCAACTGCAAATGGAAACCTGATTAAAATTTGGGAAAAGAATGGTAGTATGGCTCAGTGTTGGAATTTAGTGCAAGTACAGGCGGGTAGAGATTACTTAGATCAACTTGCAGTAGCAAACAAAAATACCCTTCAAGAAGGCACTTATGAAATCGGTTCAGCTATCAATTCAAATTATGTATTGGATATGACAAGTTCTTCCATGTCGAATGGTGGTAATGTTCAAATTTACAAATCAAACGGAACAAATGCACAGGCTTGGAAGATTATAAAAGACGAAAAGGGTTATTTAACATTTATAAATGTGAATTCAGGTAAAGTTTTGGATGTAACAAACAGCAAAGCGTTAAATTTAACAAATGTGCAGCAATACGATTCAAATGGTTCATATGCACAAAAATGGATTGTTGTAAAAAAAGGCGATAATTATGTTATTTATTCAGCTTTAGATGTTGATTTCGTATTAGATTTATATGCTTCAAAGACTTCAAATG
>NZ_CATVYQ010000053.1:0-14204 GCF_958348295.1 uncultured Holdemanella sp. | reverse complement strand
AAAATAAAGACAAAACTATGATAGAATAAGAAACAGGAGAAGAACTAGGCTATATTAAAAAAAAGCCCACACTCGTTAGAGTGTGTTAGTTCAATATGGGTGTACAGAGAGTACCGTGTAGCGGCACGTAAAAGCTGTACTGCACTTGGAGCAGGGTAAAGTGTCCAAGACATTTAGATATTCAGTAGGATATCGCGCCCGCATCGGGGAGAAAAGATGAGTCTAGGTTGGAGACTTAAAAGTTCCAACCACGTCATACAGATACTCTGTAGGGTATCGTGGCTGACAGCCAGCAGAAAACCGCTAGTATTGTTTTTGAAAGTGTTAGATGATATTAGGTCTAACACTTTTTTGTATATTAATATTTTGGTTTCGGAACAGAGAAATACCACATGTGAAATAGCACTAAAATATCACATTAAATGAATCATAAAAGAATACCCGTTGTGACAGCACAACGGGATGTTTATTTGTATAGATGTATAAATATTGCGGGAAGTTGACGGTAATTCATAAGCTACTCCACTTTTATAAAATAAAAGGGCAGCGCCTTATCTTCTAGAGATAAAGGTTAGCAA
Organism: uncultured Holdemanella sp.; assembly: GCF_958348295.1. Classification (NCBI taxonomy): domain Bacteria; kingdom Bacillati; phylum Bacillota; class Erysipelotrichia; order Erysipelotrichales; family Erysipelotrichaceae; genus Holdemanella; species uncultured Holdemanella sp. The sequence goes on along the minus strand of NZ_CATVYQ010000053.1, from coordinate 13,626 downwards.
CCCAGTTTGCGCAACATGCGCCTTCGTCATAATTAATATACTACACTTTTTGAAAAATGCAAATAAATTTTACGTAGTTCCCCCTTACCCTCTGATTCAAAAATTTGCCTTTTCGTCATGCCTTAAATACCACATTTTTAACTGTAACGTAACTAAAGGTCTGGATATAGAATTGTATCCAAGCTTAACTTAATAAGAATTTACCGCTGTCACTATCCTGTTAGCTTAACTTAATGACATTGGTATTTGTTACTTTCTCTAAAATAGATATTTGATAATTATCAAATATTTATAGTTTTTTATTTACTCTGTTTTAGTTTTTCTAATATTGTTATCACATCTGGCTGCGTAGGAGTGAATTTAATTCCTCTTTTCAGCATACTCATTACCTTTTTTGCTTTTTGCTCAATTTCTTTGGCAACATGATTACTTGTTAATAGTAATTGATTTCCGGAGATTGTGTATTCTCGCTCAATATATTCATCTGTTATTGGAAACATATCTTGTATGAGAAATGCACTTTCACGACTATCATCTAGTTTAACAATATGAATGATATCACATGGCTTTCCTGCTTGTTCTTTCTTTTGCGTGATACGCCTGTATTTTTCAATACGGCTAGATAAAGGAATCATCCAATATATTCCAGTTGTTGAATCTTCAAAACAATAATAATGTGGTCTATTTCCTGATTTATTTCCTTTGAGATACGGATCGTTCATATCTTCAAAAAATTGATCTTTGATAATATAAAAACCTGTTTTTTTCATCTTTGTATCCTCATTATCTTCAAAAAGTAATAAATGTTTTGAAGATATTTTGTAACGAAAAATCCTTCACCTAATGGCGAAGGATTTTACTTTCAACCCAACCATTTATATTCCGCATATTGGTCAGCGGTAAACTTTCAACCCAACCATTTATACCCCGCATATTGGTCAGCGGCAAACTTTCATACTAACTAACTAATTAGCTAGTAATGTACTTCTTTTTACAACTCTATTTTAGCAAGCGTACATGTGATTGTCAATTTGAATGTTGATTCATATTTTTATGCTCTGATTCAAAAATATGTTATTTGTTTATAAATATACGATTACAGGAGCATACTTATGAACAAATTTAAACGCATGAAAAAGATATTAAAACAATGCATATATCAATTGGATGAATCCTCTTCTTTATTTGTTGTCAATCCAGAAAAGGATTTTACTCAAAAAAGAAAGCATCTGTTTGGGAACACATTGATGAATGTTTTGTTATTAGAAGGCGGCTCATTAAAAGATGAACTGTATAAACTGTTTGGATACAACCTAGATACGCCAACTGTGTCTTCTTTTATACAGGCAAGAGATAAAATTAAACCTGATACTTTTCATATTTTATTCAATTTATTTAATGGCAGAACAAGAAAGCCTAAGTTATATAATGGATACCGTCTTTTAGCTTTAGATGGTTCTACATTACCTATTACTTCTGAAATCAAGGATAAGAAAACAACAATCCAAAAGGCTAACAATTCCGATAAGCCGTTCTCTGCTTTTCATCTGAATACAAGCTATGATGTTTTAGAATACACCTATGATGATGTTATTTTACAGGGACAGGCTGTACAGAATGAACGGGATGCATTGAATAAAATGGTAGAACGCTATAAAGGCGATGAAGCTATCTTTATTGCAGACAGAGGGTATGAATCCATCAATTCCTTTGAGAAGATTAAATTATCAGGAAATAAGTATCTGGTTCGAGTCAAGGATATTCATTCCACTGGGATGTTACGTGGCTTTGGACCATTCCCATACGAAGAATTCGATGTTTGGACCAAACGAACACTGACTACAAAAAGCAGACAAATGATATTAAATCTCATCCTTTCTCTATAAATTTGTGCCACAAAATCAGCAATTTGATTATTTTGGAGATACTTCTTTTTATGATTTTGAGTGTCGAGTGGTTCGCTTTAAGATTACGGAGGATACATATGAATGCATTGTAACAAATTTAGCTAAAGATGAATTCGGTATGCAGGATATCAAAGAGCTGTATCATCTACGCTGGGGAATTGAAACCAGTTATCGTGAGTTGAAATATGATTTAGATTTAAATACGTTGCATTCTAAAAAGCGAAACCCGATTGAATAGGAAATCTACGCTAAGATGTTACTTTACAACTTTTGTAGCCGAATTACGAATGAAATCGATATTGCCAAGCAAAAACGTAAATATGAAAATCAACTCAACTTTGTTCGGGCTTTTCATATCATTCGTGAACGCCTTAAGAAAGTGAAAGTTCCTACTTATATTTGTGATATTATCGCTAAGGAAATTCTTCCTGTTCGCAGAAATCGGCAAAATAAAAGAAAACTGAAACCTAAAGCTCCAGTCTCCTTCAATTACCGTTTCGATTGATACTTATGACCACATGTCCAACGATGTAGCAGAAATGCTACACTTTTTGTCGTGAAAGCAAATAAAAAGACTGCTTAGATGAACCAATCTAAACAGTCTCGTTATTCTTAACTAAATGGCATTGGACAAGTACGTGGGATTTGTCAGCTAAAAATATAAATTACAATAAATGATCTTCATGAATTAGAAGTATATTTGGGTTTTCCTTTGCGATATCGAGCATACGTTTTGTAAAACCACTTTTACTAAATAAGCCATAGATAATGTTATATTTTGGGAAAGATTTGCGTATTTCTGCGGCGTTATCTACTTTTTCTTTTAATGTAAAGTATACGGGGGCATCTACTGGTTTTGTATGATATTTACATTCTCCAGCAAAAACTTGTTTATTTTGATGGTCTACAGACATGACATCGATTTCTGTATCTCCATCATAATCATTTAACCAATAAGATCCAATGCGTGATGGTACAAATGAAATTGCGTTGTTACTGCATAGTTTTGCGAAAATGTCCTTACAGATATCTTCATAAGCAAAGGCAACAAATTTTTCTTTAAAATCTTTATGAATTTCGTCTAGTACAATTTGCATATTGTCTAATTCCAATTCACCTTTGTAAGGGTAGACATAGCAAAACCAAAAACGAAGGAAATTATCTGCAATGAAATACAATCCTTTACGTGATTTTTCTGGATTCTTTTCTGTGATTGGTGTTCGTTTTTCAATGAAACCAAGATCCGAAAGTGTAGATAGATAAGGTGTAAGTGATGAAGATTCTTGTCCTAATGCACTTGCAATTTTACCGAGTTTATGATTGCCGTCTGCAATTGTCTTAATAATTGAAAAATAGTTTACGGCTGTTAAGGATTCGCTTTTTAATAAAAAATTGGGTTCTTCATATAAAAAGCCATTCTTAGAAAAAACGGCATCTTTAAGCTGTTCTTCTAAAGGTCTTCCGTCTTCAAAAAACTCCAAATATTTTGGTACACCACCTGTTAGAGCAAATTGTTCTACGGCTTGTTCAAAAGGAAGATTTTGTGTTTCATAAATACTAGTGAATGGTAGTGGCGTCAAACGCATTTGTGCTGTTCTACGACCATATAGTGGGCTATCATAAGAAAGTGCATGTTTTTGCATCATACCAATCAAGGAACCGGACAGAATCAACATTACGTTACTGTCTTTTAAAAATTCGTCCCATGCATTTTGTAGGATCGAAGGGAATGCTGAATTTGTTTTTACTAGATATGGAAATTCATCAATGACAAGGACTTTTTTTTCTTCTGGTTTATAGTCAGCAATTAGTTGAAATAAATCCAACCAATCTGTAAATTCTATTTTTTGTAGCAATGTGTTTTTTGTAGTACGAGCTATAACATTAGCAAGTCGTTTCATACTTTGGCTTTCTAATTCCTCGGTCGCAAGATAATAGAATGTAGTTTTATTCTTTAAGAACTCTTTGATCAGTGTTGTTTTTCCAACACGGCGTCGTCCATAAATAACCACAAAGCTACTGTTACGATTATATTCTGTATTTAATGTATGCAATTCGTTTTTTCTGCCTATGAATCTCATGATTACCCTCCTTATGATAAATCAACTTATGATAAATTCGTTTATATTATATAATCATAAGGTGATTAGTCAAGTTTCTTCATATAAGAAAAAGCTGACAAGTATGTGGGATTTGTCAGCTTAAGTTGGTTACAAGCCAAGGATTAGTACTCAGCCAATTTCATTATAACATCTAAACGCAAAAAAAATAGAGAACTAGCTATGTTTAGTTTTTGGGAAGGGCTAGTCCTCACGTCGAAATGTGTTAGATGTATAAAAATTGGGCTTCTTTTATTCATCTAATGGATAAATTATAGCATGTCTTTATTCTAATATAATAGAGAAATATAACTATAAGTATTTAAAAATATTAAATATAACAAAAAAATGTTTGTTTATTTTATCGTGACAAATGAAGGTTGTGTTGTTATTATATTTGTAAGAGTTTACATGAAATTCGGGGTATAATATGAAATTTTTTAAGCGTCAAAAGAAGAATAATATGGAGTTGGATGAAGTGTATAGGTTGCTTAAAGGATACTATAGGTGTTCTGTAGATGAGGGATATCCTTTTTTGTTTATGAGCGATGATTTTTTAAATACTTTACATTGGACGCAAAAAGAAATTGAAACTGAATTTGATAATAAATTAGTGAATATGTTACATCCTGAAGATAAAATTCGTTTAGATAAGAATAGAGATTTGTTGAGGAAACAATATAAAGTTGGTTCTTGTCAGAATGTGATTTTTCGTTTGAAAGGTAAGGATGGGTATCATTGGGTATCGGATTGTTATTTGGCTTTAAAACAAGATTCCACATTTTTCTTTCAGGGAAATATTACGGATGTTACAAGTTTTATGTTGGATAAAGAAAAAAGGGCTGAGGAGCGTAATCAAATGCTTACAGCCCTTACAATGGAATATTCGACTGTGATCATGGGGGATTTAATGGAGAATACGATGGTTGTCGTTAAGCATGGTGGCAAGATGTATAATTATAGAGGGTTCGATGATTTTTCGAATAAGGATAAGATGAATTATACACGTTGTTTACGTGATTTCTATGATCGTGTGTTGGTAAAAGAGTCGTGTAAAGATTTTATGGATATTTTATCTCCTGTTCCTTTTATGAATGCACTTCTTAAAAATGAGACGGTAGAATTGCAGTATCAGATTTATCCAAATTCCAATGGGTATGAATCTTTATATGCAAGAGCAATTCGTTTATATGATGAAAAGCATCATTTTCGTTTTGTGATGGGATTTCGTCCTATGGATGAGGTTCGTAAAAAGGAAAATGTTTTAGAACTTCAAAGAGAGATTATTGAAGGGATTAGTAAAGATTATTTCTCTGTACTTTTAGTGGAGTTGGATCAAGGACAAATCTATTCGTATCGTGAAGCGGGTAGTAATGGTAAGCGTATTGCAGATTTTTGTCGGTCTTATCATGATCGTTGGACTGAATTGTTGCCGGCTTATGCCAAAGATTTGGTTTCGGATGCTTCAAGAGACAGTTTTTTAGAAGAACTTTCCTTTGAAAAACTGAAATCGACCAATGAAGATTATTCTTTTACCTATGAATATATGTCGGATGAGGGTGTTTTATATTATCAGGCTCGTGTTTCTTATGTAAAGAAAAAGGATCGCACAAGAGCGGTTGTGATTGGTACAAGAAATATTGATGATTTGATTAAGAAGGAGCGTCTTCAAAAGGAACAGTTAAGAAAGGCTTATATTCAAGCTGAAAATGCGAGTAATGCTAAGACAAATTTCTTAAATAATATGTCACACGATATTCGTACGCCTATGAATGTAATTCTTGGATATAATCAATTGATGAAAATGAAGCTTTCAGATCCTGTTTTGGTGGATTATCAAAAGAAGATCGAGCAGTCGGGTAATTTATTACTTTCCATTATTAATGATGTATTGAATATGGCTCGTATTGAAAGTGGTAAAAGTGTGTTAGTTGAAAGTAGTGAGTCCATTGTAGATATGGTTGAAGAAGTATCGAATGTCTTTGGTGCTATGGCCAAAGAAAAAGAGATTGTATTAGATACAAAAATGGATATAAAACATAAACAAGTATTGTGTGATAGTACGAAGGTGAAGGAAATTTTAGTGAATTTGATTGGCAATGCCATTAAATATACACCGAATGGTGGTCATGTCACAGTGGATGTAAAGGAACTGGAGTGTTCAAAAGAAGGTTATGGTACATATCAAATTCAAATCATAGATACGGGTATTGGAATGAGTGAAAGTTTTATTCCAACGCTATTTGATTCATTTACGCGAGAAGCTTCCGTAAATATTATGGGCACAGGTCTTGGTATGGCTATTGTAAAGAAATTGATAGATATGATGGGTGGTACGATTGATGTTGAAAGTGTGCTTGGTAAAGGGAGTTGTTTTACAATTACGATAGATCATATGGTTGTGGATGAAGAGGTAGTAAAAACAGAAAATGAGGATTTATCCATTTCTAAGCATTTTTTAGAAGGTAAACATGTATTACTAGCAGAAGATAATGAGTTGAATGCAGAATTTGCGAAGATTATATTAGAGGATTGTGGCTTATACGTAGACTTGGCAAGAGATGGTTTGCAGTGTGTTGGTAAAGTGACTCAAAAACCGGTTGGTACGTATGACTTTATTTTAATGGATATCCAAATGCCAAATATGAATGGGTATTTAGCTACACAAAAAATTAGGGCGATTCCAGAAAAGCAAAATATTCCAATTATTGCGATGAGTGCGAATGCGTTTGATGAAGATAAAAAGAAGGCACTGAATGTGGGTATGGATGGATATATTTCTAAGCCAATTGATATGGAAAAACTTCAAAGTCAAATTATAGAGATTTTAAAAGAGAAAGCGGGCAGTTAAAATGGGCGCTTTGAACTATAAAAAAGAGTTGAACATAAGTTTGTGGGGGCTTAGCTCAACTCTTATTTAGGAAACTGGATATGTAGAATACAAGTGATCCAGTAAAAAATGGGGACATATTCACAATAAAGGAGTTGCTTCAAATCTCACAATATTAACAGATTTTATATGTATTTACTAAATTTTTATATAAGTTGAAATGTTTTTTTTTGATTTTTTATACATTATTTTCATGCTAATTGGGAAGTTATATATAGAGGCCATTCACAAAGAAGCAACTCATTTTTATAAAAAAAAACGGGTTGACTTTTTGCGTGCTGGTTGGTATCATACGTATGAAGATAAGAGGTTAGCTACTTCTGATTGTTCGCCGCTTGCTCAGTTCGTTTTGAATAAGCGGGATATAAGTGAAGAGTAGGTCGCTATTATGGTGTTAGCTCCCACCGATAGGAGCCTTTTTTTTATGGTTTTCTGTAAGGCCTCTATAGTCTAAAAAACGGATGCTACAAGGATAAAAGCAGCAAACATAAAAGTCGGCATCTGATTTTTATACTATAGAATTGTAAGACAATTATGAAAGGCTATTATTATGATATATTTATCAGAGTTAAAAATAGGCTGTATTTGTACAGTAAAAAAATCTTTTGTTGTTTCGCACAACATTCATGAAGATTTCACGAAAAATGGAAGTAGACCTTTCGTTATTGCAGAAATTAAAGAATACGGCATAATTTGGCTGGTTCCGTGTTATAGCCATTGTAAAGAATATAGCAATATAACAAAACGATTTTATTTTACCTTGAATACCCCTTCTGGTATCGAAAAATATCTTGATTATAGAAATATGATACCTGTTGATTGTAATGCTATTAATTCGATTTATACTCCAACACAAAATACTATTCCTATACTTGAAGGACAGGATTTAAAGACATTTTTAATAAAATATAGAAGTAATAAAACATATCTTAAAAGGAATTTATAAAAATCTAATTTGATGTTTAAAAGTCCATTTTCAATTGAAAAGGAATTAATAATACATGATTATTTAGATAAACCATATTATTGGTTAGAACGTGATTATAATATTGTAGATACTGAACGACATTTTGATAAGCAAATAGAATATCAAAAAGATTCTTTTGCGGATGGGCTATATTATAATTATCAAAACAACTTAAAATACTTCTTAAAAGCCAGAAATGAATACATACCAAACAGATATGCATACTTGTTTTCTCAATTCTCTAAAACAAAACTTGAGCAGCGTTATATTTGTTTCACAGATAAGGGGTTTGTGGAACAAATAGACCCTTTAGAGTTTTCTGAAAATATATTGAATTCAAAATTGTTAATCAAAGAAGAACTGTCCCATATTGATATTCCTTATGACACGGAAATCCGAAACATTGAAGTTCCTATGTTGAGTGATGTTCAAAAACAGCATGTCATAAAAGAATTAATATATCTTGAGAACTTGATTGTTAGCGAAAAAACATATTATGGTGTATTTGGTAAAACTCCGGATAAAAAACAAATACTTACATATGAGAAAGAACTTAAATTATAATTATGATTTCTTTGGACGACCTCTCTTCCTTTTTGGAGGAGAGGCCTTTATGCTTTTTGTAAACTCTTCAACAGAACCGTATTTATGAAGATATATTTCATAAAATATAATGTCATCTGCATTAGGTAGTTTGCACATCTTTTCAACCTTTTGTCTCTTGGTTAATCCTTTTTCGTACAGTCCATATTGTTTGATTAGTTCATTTAATCGAACAACACCTAAATTCAAGAAAAACTTCCTTTTGTTAAATACAAACTGTGCTGTAGAATCTCCCCCATAAGGACTTTTGTCAGCTGAAGTCGTTTGACAAACCACAATCTGTCTTGCTTTTCGTATTTTCTGCCTAGATGCATTTATTATTTTTTTAGATGGCCTGGGAAGGTCTAGAATATTAAGCTTCTCTATATCTGCTTTGGTCGGTACTTTTTTGTTATTCAATGTGAATTTACATATATTTATTGACTAACAAATTTGCAGCGTCCTTTACTGTAAATGATGCAATATGATGTTCTTTCTTATAGTTAGCTAAAAAGGTATGCTCCTACATATATGGGAAGATAATCTGAGGCTACACCAGTTTATGATTTTACAATATCTTTTTCGAGCTGAGTATGAAAACTGTTTACTGCATTGATTGTTAATCCAAATTTATAACGTAATGCAATGAATTCATCATAATTAATTTTTTTATCTGTATTCTCGATATGGGGATACAGTTTTTCTTTGTATAGTTGCTCATTGATTTTCCTGTCTCTTTTATAATCTGCTTCTGTCAATGTTTTATAAATATTATTCGTATCTATATATCCACGTACTTTTCTTTCTTTTCTAAAAGTAGAAGGTTCTATATAGTGATTCCAGTGATGTTTCTTTGTCCATAATCTATATAGCTCTAAATTGTCCGTACAAATGTAAGAAACGGATTCGATTTGATTTTCTAAATCTGATAACTCATTAAAAGATAAGGGTCCCAAACACACACATTTAGCATAATAATGTCCGAAAGAATCCACAGCACATAATACATTGACAAACTCGGGTCCAAAAATGCCACATTCACTGCGATAATTATGTCTCCTAGCATATCGACTATTTGTTGAATCTAAGAAAGAGATGAGTTTTTGATTTCCTTTTTGATTCTCTCTAAAATATTTTTCATCAATTTGTATTACCCCTTTTAATTTAGGCTTAGGCAGACTAGAAAGTATGTAAAGAACCTTCATAACCAGCAGCCAAGTTGTTTATTTATAGGCGCTTTACATACATTTTGGGAAACAAATTCAATGCTTTATTTGGTAATGGCAAAATAGACAAGTTTAACCATTTCGTCCCATGTTAAATCAAAACCTTCAAATATTGTATTTGCTGTTAGTAAAAATCTTTTGCCACATAGGTTACATTTATATCTTTAATTCCCATTTGTACTCTTGCCGCTTTTAATAAAATTTAAACTATCACAATATGGACAACGTATAGAAATGCCGTTTTGTTTAAAAGCTTTTTGAAAATCAATAGTTGTGGCAATCTTTGCCAATCTACTGTTTTTAGTCTTCAAATATTCTATAATTTCTTGCAATGTCATTTTGTTGATATCTTGAGTCATAAAAAATACCTTCCAAAATAATAAAAAACATTCCATCTATACAACTATTGTATACATAAAATGTTTTAAAGTCGATATTTAAACTTTTTACTTTAGCTCCCTTATTGGGTATATGCCCAAAAATAGTATATAACTAAATGATTAAATTGACAAAGGTATTTGATTAGTTATACAAATATATATGTATATATATCATCCTATGAATCTAGATTTGCAGGCAAAAACAGCAAAAAGTCATAGTCGATCAATTGTATTAGAGAATGTGAAAAATAAAATTTTTTCTAGAAATAGGAATGTATCTGCAAAGATTATTCTGAAACAAATTTTTTCAGGTAGACAATCAACAAATAGGTTAGGACACGTAGGCACAACAAGCTATCAGTAACGTGGATATGACTGTGTTAAAGATAAAGAAGGTGTGTATATTTAAATATGTATTAGAAGACATAGAATCACAATTCATACATTGGATTTATCAGTAAGGAATGTGTGTGATAATAATTGCTGTGCACTGGTTAGATGAAAGTGCAAATTTAATAATGGGATTTAAGCATAGTCATGTGTGTTTTGATTAGAAAGTAGGTATGTAATGAGCAATAGTTCTTTAACAGAAAAGTGTAATGATATATTAAATTTTTGGAAATTAGAAGAATATTTTACACCATCAGATTATCCAAAATTGCTTTTAAAAATTAAAGAGGGAGAAAATAAAAATGATTTTGATGCATATTATGATGTTAACAGTGACAAAATTTTGCCATTAGATAGATATAAGTCTCATAATGAGTATTTGAGGAAGAAGAATAAACCTGAAGAGAAGTTATACAATTGAGCAAATATTTATTGTGGTCGTTATAAAATCAAAGATTTTGTAGCAAGAATGGCTGAAAAGTTCAAGTTGGACATGGAAGAATATGAGGAAATCAATGAATTGACAGGACGTTTTTATATTTTTTCTGTTCAGATTGATTTAGATGGGGAAATCACAGAAGAAGGCGTGCAAGTTAGTCCGTTCTTTTATGCAGTACTTCGTATGATAAAAGCCGAGTGCATAGATGTTAATATTAAGCTAGATGATATACGGAAACTAAATGAAGACGTAAATGAAATCATTAAACAAAATAATGTAGAAATATTGAATTTTGAGGATGTTGAACAAATAAAAAGTATTATATTTAATAAACTGAATATTGAGTCTGAGAGCGAAATTGGGCTAACAAGTGCTTGGAATGAAGTATATGCATGTAAAGGTTTAAAAAAAGAAGATGAAACAAGTGAATTTACCAGTTTTTATTTGGATGAAATAGAAAATATTCAGAAGAACTATAAGAATAATAAGAATTTGGTAAGGTACATCACCTCATTATTGGAAGAAAACAAAAATAGGATAATGATAGATAGCGATGTTTATTCTATGAAAAAATGGTTGGAAGCAGATCGATTTCCAATGGGGAAATATCCATCAAAGTTTTCTCCGACGCTAATGCAGCAAATAGCTATAAACATAGCTATTTCAGAAAAGGATAGAAATGAGGAAATGTTTTCAGTAAATGGGCCGCCAGGAACAGGAAAAACAACTCTTTTGAAAGAAATAATTGCTTCTAACGTTGTCCAGCAAGCTGAAGTTTTAATTAAATATGGAATAGGTGATTGTGGTTTTGTTTCTAGGAAGATTGAATCTACATCTCATGATGGTTATACAGATAAATATTATGAAATACCGGAAGAAATTACTAAATATGGAATTCTTGTGGTATCAAATAATAATGGTGCTGTAGAAAATATCACGCTTGATTTACCAAAAGCATGCGATATGGAAAAGGATAAAACTAGGACAGATTATTTCGATAGAAAAATACATAAAGAAGTGTATTTTTCAGCAGTTGCAGATAATCTTTTGGGCAAAGAAGGAAGTGCATGGGGATTAATATCGGCTCGTATGGGAAGAAAATCTTTTGTTACTGAAGTTTTAAAATCTTGTGTATTCGCTAAAACCAATGATGCTTCGGATAAGGTGACATTAGATTGTGCAAAAAAACATAGTATTTCGTGGGATGATGCTGTTGATCAGTTTAATATAGCTAAAAAGAAGGTTTTAGAATTAAGAGATGGTATAAAAAAAGATCAAAAATTCTTGGATGATTTTTATGAAGAGGTAGAAAGGCTTGAGAAGAGTAACTTAGATTTAAAACAGTTATTTATAGAAAAGGAGCAATTAGAAAGACAGTTAAATGAGGTGAGTTTGGAGTTAAAAAATAATGAAGATCAAACTAACGAACGCGAAGAGGAAATTAAGTATATTAAGGATCATAGTTCTATTTTTAAGAAACTTCTTATTCTTTTGGGGGTAGGAAAAATAGGTGGGCATGTTGCTGAAAAACAAAAATGTGTTGATGATTTATTGATTCAACATGAAGATATTAAGAATAGATATAATTTTTTTGAGAGTAGTACTGAAAATGTGCGCACAAAAATTGAAGGGAAACGCAATGATATATCTGATTTAGAACAGCAAGTACGGATTGATGAAGAAAAAATATATGGAAATAATGAGTCTTTAAAGAATAAATATAAAAATAATCTTGCGGATCAATATTTTTATAAAAATATTAAATCATCTGAGGACTCGCAGAATGCATGTCCATGGACATTTGAGGAATATGATATGGCTAGGGAGGCATTGTTTTATGATTCATTACAAGTGAGAAAAGCGTTTGTATTAGAATCAAAATGTATAAAAAGAAATCTGTTTGTATATAAAGAATATAACAATGGGAAATATACATTAGCAGAAAAACAACAGATGTTTCCACATTTGTTTAATGCATTGTCTGTAGTGATACCTGTGTTATCTTCTACTTTTGCTTCGGTGGGAAGATTTTTAAAACATGCTGGGAATAAGAGTTTAGGTATGCTTATCATTGACGAATCTGGACAAGCCGTTCCACAGTCAGCTTTAGGCGCAATTTATAGAACGAAGCGAGCAGTTGTTGTAGGGGATCCATTGCAAGTAGAACCTGTTGTAACAATTCCTAAAGTGCTGATTGACATATTGGGTGACAATACAGGTGTAGAAAATGATTATAAGTCGATTGAAAATTCAGCTCAGACTTTTGCAGATAATATAAATGAGTTTAATGGTATGATTGGAAATCGTCAGGTTGGTTGTCCATTGGTTGTTCACAGAAGGTGCATAGATCCAATGTTTTCTATTTCAAATTTGATTTCATATGATAATAGAATGTTTAATAAAACAAATAAGAAGGAAGAATGTCAGAAACCAGAAAACCCATTTTTGATAAAAAAATCTGGATGGATTCATGTGGAGGGAGATGAAAATGGTAATAGGGATCATTTTGTAAAAAATCAGGCAGTAAAAGTAGGTGAATTACTGGAAGAGGCCGTACATATATATTCAGATTTGTTTGAGACAGATGATAAGATTTTTATAATTACACCTTTTAGAACTGTTGCGGAATCAATGCGTGAGTTTATTGTTAGCTACTTTTCAAAAAAAGGGTATGATAAGAAAGTTTTGTCAAAGTGGACAAAAAATTGTGTTGGTACAGTACATACTTTTCAAGGTAAAGATGCGA